>NZ_JBRCAD010000073.1:0-16259 GCF_053493415.1 Trichothermofontia sp.
ACAAGTTTCGCTATTTGCAACTAGAACTCAGCCGTCGCTGTTCGCTCGTCCATTGGAGCTACGATTTGCTTCCAGAAACGCTTGTATGACTCTCGCACCCTCAAGTGTAAAGTTTTATATCTGGATTCAACACTTCTGCCCCAATTTGTCATCACCGATGAGAAAAAACTCCGGCAGGTGTTGCTCAATCTCCTCACGAATGCCATCAAGTTTACGCAAGTTGGGGGCATTACGCTTCAGGCAACAGCCCCAGCCAGCGAAACCCCCGTGCCCCCCCCCATCGGCCCGACCGTAACCATCGCGCCCTTGACTGCGCCGCCGATCGTGCTGCAATTCGTGATTGCTGATACGGGACCTGGCATTGCCCCCACGGAGTTGGATACGATTTTTGACGCATTTGTCCAGGCGGAGGCGGGCCGGAAGGCCAGTAGTGGGACGGGGCTAGGGCTAGCGATTAGCCGCAAGTTGTTGGAACTTATGGGCGGAGAGATTACCGTCAGCAGTACCCTGGGGGTTGGCAGTACCTTTACGATTCGTCTCCCGGTCTATCCCACCATAGGGACAACCGCAGAGCCATCGTTTGATCAACGGGTCGTGATTGGGCTGCAACCGGGCCAACCCCATCGACGGGTGCTGGTGGTGGATGATCAACTGGAAAATCGCCAACTGATGGTGCGTATTTTGTCCCAACTCGGTTTAGCGGTTCGGGAAGCCACGAATGGCCAAGAGGCGGTTCAACTATGGCGCGACTGGCAACCGGATCTCATCTGGATGGATATTCGGATGCCGATCCTGGATGGCTATGAGGCCACCAAGCAAATTCGGGCACTGGAGGGCGAACCCACGAGTGTGATTATTGCCCTGACGGCCCAGGCTTCCCAGAGCGATCGCACCTTGGCCTTGGCGGCGGGGTGTAATGACTACATTAGCAAACCATTCCGTGAGACAACCCTATTCCTTAAAATGGCAGAGCATTTAGGACTAGAGTATCTCTATGCCGAGTCAAACCGGGAGGCCAGCACCGTCACCCCCTCTGACCATAACCCAGAAGACCGATTGGTCGATAACGCCCTAATGTTCAACTTGGCAGCCCTGTCTGCCAGCGATTTGTGCGATTTGGAGGCGGCTGCCATCCGTGGTGATGATCGTGCGATCGTGGCGATCGCGGCCCAACTCCCACCTGCGGTCGCCCACATCGCAACACAGGTAACCGCCCTAGCCGAGCAATACCAGTTTGAGCAGATTCTGAAGTTAATTCACGATCGGCCATCTAACTAAGGTTTTAAATGCTTAATTGAAGTTCTAGGTTAGTCAAAGTGATATGTTAACCCTGCCAACGGCATCTATTAATATTCTCATTGTGGATGATACACCCGATAATCTACGGTTATTGGCTAAGATGCTGGAGGCCCAAGGGTATGTTGTGCGCAAATCTCTAAATGGTCGGATGGCCCTGCAATCAGCCCACCGCGATCCCCCCGATCTGATTTTGCTCGATATCAATATGCCGGATATGAATGGCTATGAGGTCTGTCAGCAATTGAAGGCATCAGCCATTACCCAAAAAATTCCCATTATTTTCATTAGCGCCCTCGATCAGATCAATAGTAAATTACAAGCCTTTGAAAGTGGTGGGCAGGACTATATTACAAAGCCCTTCCAAGAGCTAGAGGTGCTGGCGCGGGTCAGGAGTCAATTGTTGATTCAAGAACAACAACGCCAATTGCGCCAACAAAATCAACAACTTGAACAAGCCATTCAAGTACGAGAAAAGGCAGAGGCCGAAATTCGTCATCTAAATGCAGACTTAGAGCGCCGGGTTAAGGCACGCACCCTTGAAATTCAGCAAGCTTTAGCGTTTGAAGCGACTCTAAAGCGCATTTCCGATCAAGTTCGTGATTGTTTGAACTCTCAGGAAATTTTGCAACGAGCAGTGGAAGAACTGATGCTTGCCCTTGCTTTAGACTGTTGTAATGCCGTTTTCTATGATTCAGATTTTTCCAAAAATCGAATTTACTTTCAGGCAATTTCTCCCGATATTGCGGCTCAATCGACCAATGCCTTTGATGTGGGTGACGTACCAGAAGTTTATGAGCAATTGCACCACCAAAAGGTTTGTTTTGCCTTTTGTCAATTACCATCATTATCCCAACAGCATGAAGCATCGATCCTGGTTTGTCCTATTTTTGACGATCAGGTCGATCAACTGGGTATTCTAGGAGAGCTTTGGCTTTTCAAACGGAATTATTCTAGTTTTGGTGAAATGGAAATAAACCTGGCACAACAGGTAGCTAATCAATGCGCGATCGCCCTACGACAAGCCAAACTTTATGAAGCTGCCCAAGCCCAAGTGACGGAATTACAACGCCTACACCAACTCAAGGATGATTTTCTCAGTACGATTTCCCACGAACTCCGCTCACCGATCGCCAGCATGAAAATGGTGATCCAATTATTAAGTAACCTGACCCAACAGGAACAGGGGCTACTCGAACAAATCGCGGCTAGTGCGGCCCAACGGGATAAGGTCGAACAGTATCTCAAGATTTTGCGTGAGGAGTGCGATCGGGAACTGCTGCTCATCGAAGACTTGCTCAGTCTGAAATATATTGAAGCGGGCACCTTTGCTGAGCAACCCACCCAAGTCAACTGTCAAGCACTCCTGACCCATCTGGTCAGCACCTTCCAACCCCGTGCCCATCGCCAGGGACAACAACTTCAGGCGCAGATTGCCGATGATCTACCTATCGTGAATTGCGATCTGATCGTGCTCAATCGCATCCTGACTGAGCTATTGACCAATGCCTGTAAGTATACACCCAGGGGCGAGACCATTACGGTTACGACGCAACGGGTCCCGTTTGATCCCCTGGTAGCAACCTCAACCTCATCGCTACAAATTGCCATTACCAATACGGGGGTGGAAATTCCTGCCGCTGAACTGGGGCATATTTTCGATAAATTCTACCGGATTCCCAGCCAAGATCCCTGGAAGCAAGGCGGAACGGGGTTGGGCTTAACCTTAGTCAAAAAAATGGTGGAACAGATTGGGGGCACAATCCAAGCCACGAGCGCTGATAATCAGACCTGTTTTATGATTGGCTTAACGGTCTAGTACAGCCAACATCAAGTTTCGCCAGGTTTGTCGTAATGACGAAAGTCGTTACGGGTACAAACGTTGCATAATGGGCAATGTGCTGCCCTCGTATTGAGTTGATTGCTTGCCACGCCTAGCTATTACTATTCAAGGAGCCGTGCAAGGGGTTGGCTTTCGCCCGTTTGTTTACCAATTGGCGATCGCGCTAAACCTGCGGGGCTGGGTGAGTAACTCCGCCCAAGGGGTGGATATCGAAGTCCAGGGCACCGCCGATCGCCTCCAGGAATTTGTACAGCGACTTCAGACGGAATCCCCTCCCCATGCCTGGATTCAACGCCTAACGGTTCATGCCCTCGCTGATGCAGATCCCACCACGATCGCTGCCGACTTTACGATTCGCCCCAGTCAATCCGGGCCAAAAACCGCCCTCATCTTGCCCGATCTCGCTACCTGTCCAGCCTGTTTGCGGGAATTATTTGATCCCCACGATCGCCGCTATCGCTATCCCTTTATCAATTGCACCCACTGCGGCCCTCGCTTTAGCATCATCGCGGGACTACCCTACGATCGCGCCCAAACCACCATGCGGGCCTTTACCCAGTGTCCCCAGTGTCAGGCTGAGTATGATAACCCCCACGATCGGCGCTTCCATGCCCAGCCGAATGCCTGCCCCACCTGTGGGCCACAATTGGCCTGGTGGGATCGCACGGGTACTGTTCTTGCCCACGGGGAGGCCGCCCTCCAGGCAGCCGTAACCGCCCTCCAGCAGGGGGCGATCGTTGCTATCAAAGGCTTAGGGGGATTTCACCTCGTGGTCGATGCGCAGCAAGCCACCGCTGTGCAACACCTGCGACAGCGTAAACAACGTCCCGATAAACCCTTGGCCCTGATGTATCCCTCCCTAGCCGCCGTGCAGCGGGATTGTCAGGTGTCTCCCCTCGAAGCCCGTCTGCTAGAGTCTCCAGCCGCACCGATCGTCCTCCTGCGTCGCCGGGAGAAGAACGATCACCCCAGAGCGGCCCCCCCCCAGCAATGGAGAGACTGGCAGGATACAGAGCCAGATCCACCCGCTCCTGACCAGATGCCCCCGATCGCCCCTGGGGTGGCACCGGGGAATCCCTACCTGGGCATCATGCTGCCCTACACGCCGCTCCACCATTTGCTCATGGCTGATTTACAAAGGCCGATCGTCGCCACCAGTGGCAATCGGAGGAGTGAACCGATCTGTTTTGACGAACATGAGGCCGTGAGACGTTTGGGCGAGCTAGCGGATTACTTTCTGGTGCATAACCGCCCCATCCTGCGGCCTGTGGATGACGCGATCGTCCGGGTCGTTGCCGATCGCGCACTGATGCTACGACGGGCACGGGGATATGCCCCCCTGCCGCTCCCCCTACTGGGCAAGACAGTTGGAGCCGTGACAGCCGAGACGGCTAGCCCACCAGCGGCGATTGAAGCTGTGGCAGTCGCATCTGTGACAGCCGAGACGGCTAGCCCACCAGCGGCGATTGGGCTGGCGTTGGGGGCCGATCACAAAAATACGGTAGCCCTGGCCTTGGGGTCCCAGGTTTTTCTCAGCCAACACCTGGGGGATTTGCAAAACGTTGCCACCCTCACCAGTCAACAACAGGCGATCGCGACCCTCACCCAACTCTATGACACCCAACCCGCCTGGATTGCCTGCGATCTCCATCCGGACTATGTTTCAACCCAGGTTGCCCAGCAGCTAGCCCAGCCCCAACAACGCTTGATCCGGGTCCAGCACCACCATGCCCATATCGCGGGGTGCTTAGCGGAAAATCACTTGACCGGTCCGGTGTTAGGGGTTGCTTGGGATGGGACGGGGTATGGTCCCGATGGCACGATCTGGGGGGGCGAATTTCTCATCGCCGATCACGCCACCTATCAACGCGTCGGCTACCTGCGCCCCTTTGGCCTACCGGGGGGAGAGATCGCCGTGCGCGAACCCCGCCGTAGTGCGATCGGGCTACTCTATGAAGTATGGGGCGATACCCTCTTTACCGACGATACGGCCCAATCCCTGGCCCCCCTACGCACATTTACTCATCGAGAACGGACAATTTTGTGCCAAATGTTACGAAATCAGATCAATACCCCACGGACCTCGAGTGTAGGCCGTCTGTTTGATGCCATTGCCGCGATCGTGGATTTATGCCAAACCGCCACCTTCGAGGGACAGGCCGGGATGGCGGTCGAGTTTGCAGCAATGATGATGGCTGGGAACGGGGGAGAACGGTGCCATTCAAACTTCAAAATTCAAACTTCAAAATTGCCTGGGTTGGCTGAACCGGAGCAGACGAAGTCGAAGAGACTGGAGGCACCCACAATTCTAGGGGCACCGCTTTGGGTGGTGGATTGGGAACCGTGGTTGCGAGAGGTGCTGACTGATTGGCAATCAGGGCAGTTGGGCGGCGCGATCGCCCCCCTGATCGCCACCCGACTACACGCCGCCCTCACAGGGGCGATCGTCGCGGTGGCAGAACGGGTTGGGCTGGAGGCAGTGGTGTTATCGGGGGGCTGTTTTCAGAATCGCGTGTTGACGGAAGGCGCGATCGCAGCTTTGCGGCAGGCGGGCTTCCGGCCCTATTGGCACCAATGGATTCCCCCCAATGATGGTGGGATTGCCTGGGGGCAAGCGGTCATTAGTATGGCTCAGCTAGTACTATAAGGGTAGCCCCCACGATGGCCTTGTTACATCCTATACATTTCGTGATGGATTTCCCTGTGTAAGACTGGGTGTGAAGAGGGGACGATTCGGTCAATTCAAAATTCAAAATTCAAAATTGTAAAGTTTCAAACACCTAACCTGTTTGCATGAACCAACCGATTAAACGTCGTCAGGCTTCGCCAGAATCTTTGAGTGCCGAGGAGACGGGGACGCCAGTTGCCACGCCATTGGCCTCGTTGACCTGGGGTAGTGAGTCGCTACAATTACTGTTCGAGCGATCGATGACGCCTTGGTTACTCATTGATGGGGCGGGGATAGTGGCGGCAGCGAATGGGGCGGTGGCGGCGCGGTTAGGCCGCTCGATCGCTAACTTGATCGGGCTTCCGATCGGGGCGTTGGCCCCGGCCTGTCAAACCCTGTTAACGCTGGATTGGTCTCGTTTAGCAGTCCTTCTTCAGGGCGAGGCGGCATGGCTGGGCACTTCCTCAGGCGGAATTCTGAACACCGAACCGATCGCCTATCAGGTGATCCCCCAGTTTTTGCCGGGTTATGCCCTACTAGAGTTACAAGGACCACCCTCTGGGACGGTGGCCATCCTGCCTGGACATATGGAAGACCCGTTGGCCACCTTACAAAAGCTTGCGGATGTGACCTGTGATACGACAGCTTGCGATCAGGACTTGTTGGCGGTGATCACAACGGCGACTGGCTTCCCGATCGGCTTGATCGAACACTACGATCGCCTAGGGCAGCAGATGGTTCTCCTTGATGCCAGAGGCTTACCGTTGCCGCCATCTCCACGGCAGACAACGCCCGTTACCCAAACCCGATCGGGTACGGTTGCCCTCACGGGGCAGCCCCTGGTCCAGTCCTTCCCCCCGGCTGGCCCCCCGCCCGATCCGACTAACTTGCCCGCTCACCTCAGCACCGGGACCTGGATTTGTGTCCCGATGCGGGTCAACCAACAGATTGTCGGCACCCTCAGCCTGGGCCATCCCGATCCGGTACCCGTGGATTTGGTGCTGGTCCAGTGGGTGACCAGTTTGGCTGGTTATGTGGCCGCCATCCGCGATCGCTACCAAACTGAAGTAGCGCTGCGGGAATCGGAGGCGAAGGCACAAGCCCTAGCCACCCAACTGCGGTTGCAAAGTGCGGCCCTCGCGGCGGCAGCGAATGCCATTGTGATTACCGATCGCACCGGGGCGATGCAATGGTGTAACCCGGCCTTTACCCAGCTAACGGGTTATACGTTGCCAGAGGTGATCAACCGGAATACCTGCGAGTTGCTGCAATCCGGCCTGAATCCGCCCTCACTCTATCGTGAACTTTGGCAGACGATCCTGAAGGGTGAGGTGTGGCACGGGGAGCTGATCAACCGCCGTAAGGATCATCGTCTCTATACGGAAGAGATGGCGATCGCCCCCGTCACCGATGAGCAGGGGCAAATTACCCATTTTGTAGCCATTAAGCAAGATGTGAGCGATCGCAAACAGGCAGAGCGCGCCCTGCGCCAGTCGCAGCAACGCTATGAGGATTTGGTCAATTCCCTCGATGGCATCATCTGGGAAGCCGAGGTGGGGGCTGATTATCGCTTTACCTTTGTCAGCCAAACCGCTGCACGCATGCTGGGCTACCCGGTTACGGCCTGGTTAGAAGACCCACACTTTTGGCCTCAACATATTCATCCCAACGATCGCGATTGGGTTTTGGAGCGTTGTCAACGCGTCACCCAAGCAAACCTATCCCACGACTTTGAGTACCGCATGATTACGGTCGATCAGCAGGTACTCTGGTTCCGCAATATCGTCAAGGTTGTGATCACCAGCGGCCAGCCCACCAAGCTGCGGGGCGTGATGATCGATGTGACCGATCGTAAACAGGCGGAACTGAGCTTGCTGAGCCTTCAGGGGCGATTGCAAACTCTACTGGCCACCAGCCCTGCCGTCATTTATGCCCTCAACCCGGATGATTGGCGACAGGTGATTTTCATCAGTGAGAATCTAGAGTCCCTCCTGGGCTATGACCCTGATCGCGTCCTTGCCTATCCGGACCAGTTCTGGGAATGGGTACACCCCGACGATCGCCCTAACCTCAATGCCGCCCTGACTGGCTGGCTGGCGGCGGGGGCCACCACCTGCGTGAGCCATCAGTGTCGCTTCCAAACCGCCAAGGGCCAATGGCGATGGGTCAATAACCAGCTAACCGCTATCCATGATGAAACGGGAGATATCGTTGAATTGGTCGGTTCCCTGACGGATGTCACCAGCCAGGTCGAATCCGATCGTCGCCTGGAACGGATCTCACGGAATATTCCGGGCATGATTTACCAATATCGCCTGCGCACGGATGGCAGTTCCCACTTCCCCTACGCCAGTGAAGGGATTCGCGAGGTCTATGGGGTGACACCAGAACAGGTGCAGGGAGATGCCTCCCCCGTCTTTGCCATCATCCACCCGGGTGACCTGGCCGAGGTGCAGCGCTCCATCCTCTACTCAGCCCAACACCTGACCCTCTGGCATTGTGAATATCGTGTCTATGGACCAACCGGCCAAGTGCGCTGGTTGGAGGGCCGATCGACCCCCCAACAGGAACCCGACGGCAGTGTGCTTTGGCATGGGTATATTACCGACATCACTGAGCGTAAGGCGATCGCCGATCAACAAAGCGCGATCTTGGCGGCGATCCCCGATCTATTGCTACACCTCCGTCGGGATGGCACCTGCATCGAGTGTATTTTGCCCTTTGGCCCCCAGGCAAAGCAGTTTATCCCCATTCAGGCCCATCTCTCCGAAGTCCTGCCACCGGCCTTGCTATCCGAGCAGTTACAGGTGATCGAACAGGCCCTCGCCACGGGTGAGTTGCAGATCCATGAGCACCAGTTCCTCAAACACGGTGCCTTGATCTACGAGGAGGTGCGCGTGGCTGCTATTAACGCCGAAGAGGTCCTAGTCATTGTGCGGGATATTACGGTCCGGAAACAGGCAGAATTAGCCATCCACCACCAGGCAGAGCGGGAACGCTTGATGACTAGAATTACTAACCGTATCCGCCAATCCCTGGATGTGTATGAGGTCCTCAATACCACCGTTTTGGAAGTTCGCCAGTTTCTCCAAACCGATCGGGTGTTGGTCTATCGGCTCCAGCCCGATATCAGCGGGGTCGTGATTGCGGAATCCGTGGGCGCGGGGTGGCTATCCCTTCTGAATCAAACCCTGCATGATCCCTGCTTACAAACGGATACGTGTCGGCAACGGTATATTGAGGGCCATATTCACAACTTTGCCGATCTGGACACCACCGATCTGCCCCTGTGTTATCAACAGATGCTGCGCCAACAGCAGATTCGCGCCAGTCTGGTGCTCCCCATCCTGCAAGGTCGGGAACTCTGGGGGTTTTTGATGGCCCAGCACTGCGCTGCCCCCCGTTACTGGCAAGAAGGGGAAATCAGTCTGCTCCAACAACTGGCTGACCAGGTGGCGATCGCCCTACAACAGTCGGAGCTATATGCCCAGGTTCAACTCCTCAATTCCAGCCTGGAACAACAGGTGCAGGAGCGGACTGCCCAACTGCAACAAAGTCTTTCGTTTGAATCCCTCCTCAAGCGAATTACGGACAAGGTACGGGACAGCCTGGATGAATCCCAGATTTTAAGCAGTACGATTCAGGAATTGGCGACGGAACTTCAGGTTGAATGCTGCGATGCCAGTCTTTACAATGCCGACCATACCCGTGCAACGATCGCCTACGAGTACACCCGCACCCTAACCTCTGCCCTAGGGGCAACCTTCACCCTTGCCGATTCCCCCCATCCCGAACTTTACCCCGCCCTACTGCAAGGGCAGGTTTGCCAGTTCTGTGATCTTGCGCCAACGCCCCTACGCCCTAATCAGTACCAGCTCTCGATTTTAGCTTGCCCGATCGTCGATGATCAGGGGGTATTGGGAGATCTGTGGCTTTTCCGGCGACGGGAGCAAGTCTTTAGTGAACCGGAGATTCGTCTGGTGCAACAAGTGGCCAACCAATGCGCGATCGCCCTGCGCCAATCCCGGCTTTACCAGGCCGCCCAGAGCCAAGTTACGGAACTGGAACGGTTAAATCGACTCAAGGATGACTTCCTGAGTACGGTTTCCCATGAGTTACGGACGCCGATGGCCAATATCAAGATGGCCACCCAGATGCTCGGTTTACTGTTAGGGCTAATCGGGGTGGAAACCACCGATGACGAACAGACTGTGCTCCAGCTTGATGCCCCAAAACGGAGTCGTATTGGCCAATATTTCCAAATTTTGGCCCAGGAATGCCAGCGGGAAATTAGCCTCATCTCGGATTTGCTGGATCTGACCCGTCTGGATGCGGGGAAAATCACCCTACACCCAACCTCCCTGGATCTGTCCATCTGGCTGCCCCGACTCCTTCAGCCATTTCAGGCCCGCACACGCCAACAACGCCAAAGCCTTGATCTGCATCTGGCCGCACCCCTCCCCTCGATTAGGACTGATATTCCTAGCCTGGAACGGATTTTGTCGGAATTGCTACACAATGCCTGTAAGTATACCCCCCCCGATGAAGCCATTACGGTCACTGTCCAAGGGGTGGGGGAATCGCCATCGGCGCAAGTCTCCCCATCCCTTGCAGAGCCAACAGCCCCACCTGTGGCCCTAGCGGCTTCCCTGGCAACTGCGGTGGAAATTGCAGTCAGCAATTCGGGCACCGAAATTCCCGTCGCTGAATACGATCGTATTTTTGAGAAGTTTTATCGTATTCCCCGCCATGATCCCTGGCAACACGGCGGTACCGGATTAGGGCTGGCACTAGTCAAAAAGCTGGTGGAACGGATTGGGGGCACGATCGCGGTCCACAGTGCTCAGCAACAGGTGAATTTTGTGATTACCCTGCCCCTTAACCTGGAAGCGCTGGCCTAGTTTTTGGAGCAACATCGCTGCGGTCGAGGCCGCGATCGCGATCTGACACCCAGCGATCGCCCCCAGCAATCTCAACCTTGGCGCATTTCCGCACAGCCCTGCGCCATACACTAACCTTGGGCCTTGCCCAAGAAGCGCAACCAGTGATCGACACTGACCTTTGCTCCAATCTGCTGGGTTTGTAGCGCCAGATGCCGGGTTGGCTACTCTACGTTACGGGTCTGCGGCTGGGATGCCCGCCCCCAATCAGCCCTCAGGGCGACCAATTGGCTTAAATCTTCCCGCCTCTCGTTGCGGGGGGGTTGCCTTCGGATCTGCCCCGCTTTTCTGCCCGCGTCCCCTTAAGTTTAAGGGATCGACCACTTCCCTTTCACTGGGCCCTAGGATGGCTGGCGATCGGTAACCACACCACGACGGTTGTCCCTGGGGACGGGGGGACTATGGGGGTAGGGTCAGAATCACCCGGATCAGCCGTATCCGGAGAACCCCAGGGCGGTAGGGCTGGACTGAAGACTTCAATATCGCCCTGCATCCGCGTCAACAAATCCCGGACGATCGCTAGCCCCAAGCCCGTGCCCGGAATTGCCGATTGGGCCTGCACACCTCGGTAGTGCCGCTCGAACAAATGGGCCTGATCAGCAGCCGGAATACCGGGGCCCGTGTCGCTGATCGTCAAGCAAAACGAGGTTCGGGAATGGCTGGGAGGGCTATCCGACGGGTTGGGGGGCTGGGGGGCAGCCGGATCGGGATGTGCCCGAACCTCGCCGCTAACCCAGATATGGCCGCCGGGTGGCGTGTATTTGAGGGCATTGTCGAGCACATTGCTGATCACTTCCCGCAGGGCGATCGGGTTGGCCCACACGGACGGCAAAGGAGCGGGCAGGTTAATCCCCAGCCGCAGTTCCCGATCCTGGGCGATCGCTTGGGCTGAATCCAACAAGGGCAGCAAGAGCCGATCGAGGTCACAGGCTTCAAGGGCCAGGGGAGCCGTGCTGGTCAGACTGGCGGCGGGAAGTAATTCTGGGGCGGGGCTAGGGGCCGCCGCTAACTGGGGCAGAGCTGGGGTTGCCGGTGACCAATCCGGATGGGCAGGGCCAGGGAGGGCCGCCGGACCGATGGGCAGATGCACACTGGGGACTGGAATGGTGACGGCCTCATCCAGTTGTTGGGCTAGCTCTTGTAGACGATCGCTTTCTCGCAAAATACTTTGGGCCAAGGTGCGGTTGGGGTCCTCTGGTTGCAGCCGCCGCAGCAAGAGTTTGCCAAAGGTGCGCAGGGCCGTGAGGGGATTGCGAAACTGGTGCAGCAGGGTATCAGTGATATCTTTTTGTTGGGCAAGGCGTTGTTGCTGGTGGTGGTATTGTTCCTGCAACCAGGCATAGCGTTGGTTCAAGGCACAGGCGATCGCGATCGTCTCGGTAATCGGGGTTAGTTTTGCCCGCTCGCGCCCCGACCACGGGCGATCGTCCCGGCCCGTCACCAATAGGCCCAAAACCACCCCCTCATAGACCAACGGCAGGACCAGTTGCTCCGGTGGTAAGGCGCGATCGTCACCGAAGGGTTGGGCTGCCCGGCGATCGGTCTCCGGGTACTCGGCAGTGGGGGGATCGGCGGCTCGGCGATCGCATTTCCAATCCGTATCCTCCCAGTGTGGATCGTCGTCCCCGATCAGGGTTACAGCCTGTGTCGCCTGGGGTAGGGAAAAGGCTGTTTCCGTGGGCCACGCTATCCCTTCTGACCTGAGGACAGGCAGTCGCCGAACAAGGGGACTGGCGCGATCGGGGGTATCGGTATCGGGATAAACCACGATCGGGACTAATTTGGCCTCCCCAGTGTCCAACTGCTCCGTCAGATACACCACGCTGACGGCTGCCCCGAACTGCTCAGCCAAGATCGCCATTTGGGCCTGACAGAGGCGCAGAAAATCGGTATTTGCTGGCTGGATATCAATCATTGCATCATTAGCAAACCAGGGGCACACTGCCCATTGCATGACCTTTAGGGGAATATCTGTCGGGTTGACTCATCAGGATCAGCAACCAGGGTGATGCGCTCCCCCAGGGGCGTCGGTAGGCCATCAATACTAACCCGGTTCTTTTTCTGATGATACTGGGCTAACCCCACTACGCCTTGCTTGGCGGCCCACTTGACCAAGGTATCGCGCTGGCTAACAGGGGCTAACAGGGGCACAGCAAAGCCACAGGAAGTTTGCACCCGATCGATATCTGCCACAATAATTTGCCGCGCGCCCGGCAGGGTCGGGAATTGGGGCAATAGGGTTGGCCACTCTGGCATATCCGGCAGTACCGTGCGCCCCTGACCATATAGCCGCAAAATTTGGGGCGATCCCTGGAAGGCGCAGAACATGAAGGTAATGCGACCATTCTCTCGCAGATGGGCCGAGGTTTCATTGCCACTGCCCGTAAGATCCAGGTAGGCGACGCGGTTAGGACCCAAGACCCGAAAGCTGTCTAACCCCTTGGGCGACAGGTTCACGTGCCCCGTCGCACTCAGGGGGGCCGTGGCCACAAAGAACAAGGGTTGGGCCTCAATAAAGGCCCGCAGGGGGTCAGTGATCTCAGGATGGACCTGCGCCATGAACAACTCCTTGCTGGAAGACGGGGCGATCGGGCACGATCGGGGCACGATCAGGAAGGGCTTGCCTCCAATCCTAAACCGCACGATCAAGTTCCGCCAAACAGATCAGAACAGAAGTCAAACCACCAAGGCGAGGGCCATCGCACAGAGCTAAAAAGGATAGCGCAGGATCGCAGCCAGAGACCCGCCACCGGGGATATCGGCTTGGCGGACCCCAAGGACACGGGCACCGGTCAGCAAAGCCAATCCCGCAATCTCATCTAGGATCTCGTAGCTAGCTGGACAGGCTCCTGCCGCAAAGGTCACCGCCCCATGCTCATCCACCGTACCGGGTAGAACGGCATCAATATCAATCAGCAATTTCTGGATCGCCCCTTGGGTAGCGGCCCGCGCCGCTTGGGCCACATCGGTTGTCGTCCGCTGCTGGCTCTGGCGCTGTTCAAACAATGCCTGCACCTGCGCCAACTCTTGGCGGAACAGGTCATCCAGAACTGTCCGGGCGGCAGCCGCTAACTCCCCGTCAGTCATGGCTTCCGGATTGGTGGTAATCGCGGTGGGGGCCAGGTAGGGATAGGATTGGACTAGCCGATAGATCGATAGCAGTGGCTCGGTTGCAGCCAGGATTAGGGGGGTTTCCCGACCACCCAGGAGATCCCGGAGCGCTTGATCGACGGCGCGGGCATACTGGTTAAGCCGCACCTTCATTCCTTCCGATCCCTGGATGCGCCCGATCGGGGAACGGCCCGCGATCGAGGCTTTACCCACGGCACTGGCGGCATCTTTGGGCAGCCCCGCCACCGTCACTTCAAAGGCCGGGAGATCGGGGAACACCTCAACCACCCGCACACTGTTCTGGGCCAGAGCGAGGACAAAAGCGGATTGGGGGACGGTCATAACGCGCAGGAGCGGCTTGATGTAGAAGCGATCGCTGACCTCGGCAATGGGTTGTAAGCGCGTGGGCAGCCGGAAGGTGCGCAAACGGGTGGGGGTGACAAACAGGGCCAAGCTGTTGGCCTGGGTTGCCCAGAATGCCTCATCGTCGATGACATCCAGCAGTAGTTCCTCGATCGCTTGGACCTCGCGTTTATCGTGTTCGGCCAGTTGCCCCAGGGCTGCGTTGGTTAGGTTCTTCAGGGCAATACGATCGCCTTGGGTATCCTGGGTAATGGGTGAAGTTGGGAGATAAATTGTCACATGGGCCGGTCCACGGGCCTGGATTAAATCGTCAATATCAGCACGGGTGGGTAAATCAACCGGTAGCATCGTACAAAATCCTTATCTTTAATTAATACCAATCGCAATTTGAACCATGACGATTCAACCCCATCAATTGAGAGCGTAATCTGATGGCGCAATACCCTGTAAATAGCTCTTGCAATCACTAACTTTCTATTAAGAAATTGAATGCCAGTCAATTAAAGCTACAGCACTTCCATATTTAGTGAGGTACAGACAAGGGGCTTAAGCCCCTTGTTTACAAGGCTTGACCGTACTTCATTAGGGAGGGAAGGCTGTAGATAGGTCAATTGATTCGGTAGGTTGAGCCGTTGAGTATCGCTATCATCCCGTGAAAAGTGCCGAGGTGCAACCGCAGGACGGATATCCCGCGTATCCTGTGTGTATTCCAGGTGCTCGTTGACTCAAGCTCAGCCATCCCCAACCGGGCTATCTGCGATACCGGCAAACTGCGATCGCCGCCTGGGGATTCTCTATGCCTTGGCTTCCCCTCCAACCCGGTCTCAGCCACCCTGATCCGGTCGGTTAATGACTGCGGGGGAGCACCCTCTATGAGCGCTCCCCACTTGCGGTAAGGTGGGAGTTGAGAGCAGGCTGGCCGTTCTCCCTGTCCCACTGCCGCGCACACGAGGTGCCCCATGCGATCGACCCTTCCCCTCCAGATCTACCTGGACTATAGCGCCACCACTCCGCCCCGCCCGGAGGCGATCGCGGCCATGCAAGCAGCCCTCCGTGACCAGTGGGGCAATCCCTCCAGTTTGCATGTGTGGGGGCAGCGGGCCGCCACGGTCCTGGAGCAGGCCAGAATCCAAGTTGCGGGATTGCTGAATGCCGCGCCAGAGGCGATCGTCTTTACGGCTGGCGGCACAGAAGCCGATAACCTGGCCATTTGGGGCATTGCCCAACATTACCCCACACCGCGCCATTTGATTATTTCCCAGGTGGAACATTCCGCCATTCGGGAACCCGTGCGGCTTTTGGAGGAACGGGGCTGGGAGGTAACGCGCTTACCGGTGAACTCGGAGGGTTGGGTCAATCCCCTTAACCTCCAGTTGGCCCTGCGGCGCGAGACGGTGTTGGTGTCAATCATCTATGGCCAGAGCGAGGTTGGCACCCTCCAGTCGATCGCCGAACTGGGCCGGATCTGCCGCGATCGCGGGGTTCTCTTCCACACCGATGCGGTCCAGGTGGCCGGACGATTGGCGATCGATGTCCAAACTCTCCCGGTGGATCTGCTCTCCCTCTCCAGCCATAAGCTCTACGGTCCCCAGGGGGTGGGTGCCCTCTACGTCCGGCCCGGGTTAGAGTTGGTGCCCCTACTCGCGGGTGGCGGGCAGGAAGGGCAGCGGCGATCGGGGACCCAAGCCGTGGCGGCGATCGCGGGGTTTGGGGTGGCTGCCGAGTTAGCAGCCCAGGAAATGGCGACGGAAACCCCCCGTCTGATGGCCCTGCGCGATCGCCTCTTTGCCCAACTGGCCGATACCCCCCACCTGATTCCCACCGGGGTGCAGGGGAAGGCGCTCCAGGCAGAAGAATGGCGACGGTTACCTCACCATGTCAGTTTTTGTGTCGATCTGGAACAGCCCCTAGCCACAGACCGGGAGCGAATTACGGGCAAAACAATCGTACACCAGATGAATTTGGCCGGGATTGGCATCAGTTCAGGAGCAGCCTGCAACAGTGGGAAAACCCTCCCCAGCCCCACCCTGCTCGCCAT
>NZ_JBRCAD010000074.1:0-6310 GCF_053493415.1 Trichothermofontia sp.
CCTTATGGTGGGGGTTAGGCGGGTTGGGGGATGGGTTGTAGAGTGGAAACTAGGATACCGAGGAGGGTCGCTAGTTCTTTGATGTAGTAGGCGTTGATGTCGATAAAAAGGGTTGAACCCACGATTGGCTACCGAATGCCGAGGCTACCCATAAAAATCCCTAACTAACCCGACAGACAAGGCGCTTAAATAGAACCAGTGATGAATGATTCCTAACTCCATTCCTGCGAGGCGCATCCCGTGGACTTACCTTCCTTCCTCTGGTTATGGCGCATTGCCGCCTGGTCAATGGGTAGCCTGCTCGTGATCTATACCGGTTTAGCGGCGACGGGGATCACCGTGCGTATTCTGCGACAGCGATCTCAGCCCTATCCCGTTTGGCTCCGTCCCCTACATCTGTTTCTGGGCGGCGTGGCCCTTTGTTTGGTCTTGCTGTTACTGACGATCGGGATTGTGGGCACCCTCGGCTACTATGGCAACCTGGGTCATTCCAGCCACCTACCTGCGGGCTTAACCGTTGTGGCCCTGTTCCTGGGGTCCGCCTGGAGTGCCTCCCGCATCAGTGTCGATCGTCCTTGGGCACGATCGCTCCATGTGAGAATCAACCTGACCCTGTTCATTGCCTTGGGAGCGGTACTTCTGACCGGTTGGGAGGTTGTCCAGAAATACCTGCCCTAGCCAACTGGGGACCTTATTTGCCTTTCAAGGCCCGATTAAAGTTCTGGCGATAGCTCTGGCTGGCAATCAGCAAAACCGGCCACAGCAAGGAAAGTTTCAGACGATTCCCCATATTCTGCTCAAAGTGGGTGCGCTCAAAGCCGCGCCAAAAGACCCAGACGCCTACCCCATAGATGACAATCAGCGCTAACTTCAACACGATCGTTCCTCCTGCACGTCCTGTGTGTATCTTCTGCTCCCATCCTACCAATCCCGGCTTCAGGGCGTAGGGTGAGTGGGGGGAGTCGATGCAGTGAGTTCCACTAATTCCACCGTATCTTTAGAGATGACGGCTTGGCGATCGCGGGGAATTACCAGGTAACGCAGGGCCTGATTGTTGGCTAAAGGGAGGCTTTGGAAACCCCGATCCTGTTCAGGTTTGCTGTAAATTTTGTCATCCAGAAACACCAGGGTTTGCGCCTGCGTGGGGACAATCACCGGGACTTCACTGCGGCGATCGGACAAATTGGGGAACACATAATCCGGCAAGTACACCTCCGGCAGGCGACCATAGGGTTTACTCGCCAGCACCGCTGTCGTTTCTGGGGGAAATTCAGCCCGAATTACGGCTAGCCGTTCTACATAGGTGCGATCAAACGCCTGGATTTTGGCACGGGTCCGAAACTCAGCGGGACCGAAAAGAAAAAAGGCGGTATTGCCCCCAATCACCAGGACCAGCACGATCGCCCAGGCCCTCGGATAACGGGGTTCCAGGGTTTGCACCAGTTGGACGATCGCCACTGCCGCTAACACCATAAGCGCAGGCATGATCGTGAAACTGTGTCCCTGGCGTTTGATGTGCATGAAGAGGAAGTAAAAGAAACCCGGCACGATCGCCAGCATCAAAACCTGGGCACGCCAATCTCGTCGGAGTAAGGGGAGGAGCGTTCGCGTTGCGTCTCCGCAGGAGAATCGCCGAAAATACCCCAATGCCCACAAACCGGGTAGGAGACCAAAACCGAGGACAAAGACGATCGCCCGCATAACAAAGGTGAAATTATCCAGGACACCGATCAGGCTACGGGCATCCTGACTGTGATCGTGCATCCAAATTTGCACCAGTTGCCAGTAGGTAAGCGGTCCCCCAGACATGGCCCACATGGGAATCATCCAAACCAGGGCACTGCTAAACCCGATCGCCAGAACCGCCAGGATATCCCGCCCGTTAAACTTTTGGGTCCATAGCCCCCGTCCCAGGGCCGCGATCGCCAACGGCATCAGAAACACAGGCGTATTGGGCCGAATGCCCCCGGCCAATCCCATCAAGGCGGCTAAAATCCACAGGGCACGCCGATCGCCCTGACCGGCATAGTAAGCCGCGAACAAAATCGGGATGACCCAGAAAAACTCGGCCATGTAGGACAGGGACATTTCCCCATAGAACCAGACCGAGGGGCTGCTGAGCATGAGTAACGCCGCCACCCAACCCACCCGTGGGCTGAACCAGGCCCGACCGAGGATAAACAGGGCCGCTGCTGCGAGTCCCGATGCCAACACGTTCACCATGACGAGGCTTGTGTGGGGGTCTGGCCAAAAAACCGTGAGCGCCCGTCCGGCAAATACGAACAGGACGAAGGTACCCGGCAGGTGGGGAATCCCCTGGCGCAGGTCAAAGTGATTGACTGCCATCACAAAATTACCCGCGTCCCACTCCTGGATCAGTTGGCTGCGAAATAACCAGCGGCTCAGGATACCCAATGCAAAAAGGGCGATCGGGGGCCAAAGCCATGCGATCGGGTTACGCCTTAGGAAGCGCATTCTTTCTACTTGCCATTGCATCAATTCTGACCCTAACTACTATGCACACTACCATCCGGCATCGTCGCCCGTCGGAGATCAACCCCCAGGCTATTGGCTAGCCGAAAATTCGTATCGGTGAGATTTGCCCGTCGCAGGTTGGCCTGATTAAAGTTGGCATCCAGGACATTCGCCCCGGTGAGGTTGGCCTGGATCAGGTTGGCTTGAAGAAAGTTGGTGCCTTCCAAATTGGCATAGCTCAGGTTCGCTTCGATTAAATGGGACTGGAGAAAATCCGATCGAAAGAGATTGGCATTGCTCAGATCGGCCTCAATTAATTCTGCCCGTCGCACATTGGCTTCCCGTAGATCGGCTTCCTTCAGATTGGCCCGCCGCAAATTAGCCTTATACAGATCGATGCCCCCCAAGTTAGTCTGCTGTAGGTTGCAGGCTTCAAAATTGGTTTCAACGCAATCCGCCATGAACAGATTCGCCCCTTCAAAGTTGCCCCCACTGCAATAGGCTGCCCCGAGATCGGCTCCCTTGAGGTTGGCGTAGCGCAGATTGGCCCCTTTCAGGTTAGCCTGGACAAAGTTAGCCCCTTCCAGATTGGCGACTTCTAAATTGGCCTCGATCAAGTCGGCTTGAAGACAATTAGCGGCCTGCAAGTTAATTCCCTGTAATTGCATCCCTTCCAAATCAGCACCGCTTAGATCCGGCTTGATATCAGGGTTTTGGTCGCGCCATTCGTTCCAGGCAGCCGCACCTTGTCGGAGCCTAGCCACATGATCCAGGTTTGCCATGCAACACTTCCTCGTGATTACCTCGTTGTTAAACAGGTAGGATCGGGCAAGGGACCCTGCCTTGCGCCTAGCACAACAGTGTCACTCAGATTATGCCCCCTGTTATAGCCGATTTTGACTACCCCTCAACTTATTCGCTTATCCTCTTCCTAGCGATCTGGCTCCAAGTTCACCTACAAGGCAGCAAACAGTGAGGAATGAGTCACGCTCCCCTCACTCCTCACTCCTCACTCCTCACTCCTTACCCCTACAGATAGGCACCTACATCCGCTCCAGAACTGGAATACCGAGAAGGGATAAGCCTAATTTCAAGGTGCGGGCTGTTAAATCACATAAAATTAAGCGGGAAGTTCGGGCGGGTTCTGCCGACTGTAACACGGGACATTGCTCGAAAAATTGGTTGAACTTCTGGCTTAATTCAAATAGATATTGACAAAGGCGATTGGGCAGTAATTCCTGCTCGACCGCCGCGATCGCGTCCCCCAAATGCAACAGATGCTTCACCAGGACTAATTCCGCTGGCTCCGTGAGGGCGATCGGGTGTCCTTCCCCTAAATGCCCAAAGTCTACCCCGCCCTTACGGCTAATCCCCTGAATTCGGACATAGGCATAGAGCAAATAGGGAGCCGTATTTCCCTGTAACGCCAACATTTTGTCGTAGCTAAAGCGGTAGTCCTTCGTGCGATTTTGGCTAAGATCCGCATACTTAACAGCACTAATGCCCACGACCTGGGCCACATGGTGCTTAAAGCTCTCTGTTTCGACGCGATCTTCCGCTTGTAACCGTTTTTCTAAATCAGCCCGTGCATGGGCGATCGCCTCATCCAATAAATCCCGCAGCCGCACCGTTTCCCCCGATCGCGTCCGGAATTTTTTCCCCTGATCATCTAATACCAAACCAAATGGCACATGGATAACCTCCACATCATCGGGAATCCACCCGGCCCGTCGAGCAACTTGAAAAACCTGAGCAAAATGGGTAGCCTGACCAGAATCGGTCACGTAAATCAAGCGCTTGGCCCGATCCTGGGTGATGCGATAGCGAATCGCTGCCAAATCGGTCGTGGCGTAGTTATATCCCCCGTCCGACTTCTGCACAATCAAGGGTTGAGGTTTACCCTCCTTGTTGGTAAAGCCTTCCAAAAAGACACACTTCGCGCCCTGATCCTCAACCAATAACCCCTGTTGCTCTAAATCAGCCACCACGGCTGGCAGCAGGGGGTTGTAAAAAGACTCGCCCCGTTCCGTCAGGTGAATATCGAGGAGGTCATAAATTACCTGAAATTCCCGCCGCGATTGCTCACAAAGTAATTGCCATGCCTTCAGGGTTTCCTTGGCCCCCGATTGCAATTTGACCACCTCCTGACGGGCCGCTTCTTGAAAGGCTGCATCCTCATCGAATCGCTGTTTTGCTTTGCGATAAAACGCCACCAAGTCGCCTAAATCGAGGGCATCTGAAGTGGTCAATGCCTGGGGATAGGCTTCGCGCAAATAGGTAATCAACATCCCAAATTGGGTGCCCCAATCGCCCACATGATTGAGCCGCAGCACCTCATGCCCTAAAAATTCCAACGTTCGCGCTAGGGCATCACCAATAATTGTCGATCGCAAATGGCCCACATGCATTTCCTTGGCAATATTGGGACTGGAAAAATCTACGATCGTGCGTTTTGGGTATTTCGTTAACGGTACCCCTAGGCGCGGATCAGCTTGTAAAGCGGCTAGATAGGTTTGTAAATAGCTGGGTTTCAGCGTCAGGTTAATAAATCCTGGCCCCGCGATCGTCGGCGGTTCACAGAGATCATCTACCTGTAACTGCTGTACCACCTGTGCCGCGATCGCCCGGGGAGCCTGTCCCAACGTTTTCGCCAATGACATCGCCACATTTGCCTGATAGTCCCCAAATTTGGGATTACTGGCGGGTCCCAGCAGGGGATCGGTACCGGCTACTTGCTCACCAAAGGCTGCCACCAATGCCTGTTCAACGCGAGCTTGTAATTGGGAAATTATGGACTCCATTCGTTAATCCTCATACTGAGATCCAGCCAATGCGATCGCGTCACGGGCGCACTGCTAGAAATATAGTCCACCCCGGTCTCCGCCACCGATCGCAACGTCTCTAACGTAATATTGCCCGACGCCTCCAGCTTCACCCTGGGGTTCGCCTGACGGACCAGTGCCACCGCCTCCCGCATCATGGGCAGCGTCATATTATCCAACATGATCGTATCGGCTCCATAGTGGAGGGCCTCCGTGACTTCTGCCAAGGTGGTGGTCTCCACCTCAATCATCAGGGGATAGGGAATGCGATCGCGCACCTGGGTAATTGCAGGCCCAATTCCCCCCGCCGCCGCAATATGGTTATCCTTCAGCATCACCGCATCGTCCAACCCTAACCGATGGTTCGTTGCTCCCCCCACCTGAGACGCATATTTCTCCAACAGCCGTAACCCCGGTGTCGTTTTCCGCGTATCCACAAATTTGGCCGGTAGGTCCGCGATCGTCTCGACATACTGCCGCGTCAATGTCGCAATCCCACTCAACCGCATCGCTAAATTCAGCGCCACCCGCTCCCCCATCAACAAGCCCGCCAGGGGTCCCGCCAGTGTCGCGATCGGTTGCTGGCGATCGCACCCTTCTCCCTCTGCTACTAGCGCCGTCCATGCAATTGTTGGGTCCACCAAGCGAAAAACCGCTGCCGCGATCGGCAACCCCGCCACGACCCCCGATTGCTTTGCCACCCATATGGCTTTACCCAGTTGCGGGCGATCGCCCAGTAATGCCTGCGTTGTGCGATCGCCCCGACCCAAATCCTCCCGCAGCCAATGGCGCAGATCCGCCTCCAACAAAACCAGCGGCGGCACCACCACTCCCGCATTCAACCCACTCATTGACCCACCCCAAAACTCTGTAAGTCCCACTCTACAAAGCTTTGGCCTATTTGGGAAAAGTTTTTCAAAAAAAAGTGGGATAGGGGGTTGACAGGATTATTGGGATTAGTTAGTCTAGAAAAGCGCTCAGGGAAGCGGCGAGCGGGAGCGAGCCAACCGGGG
>NZ_JBRCAD010000075.1:0-6434 GCF_053493415.1 Trichothermofontia sp.
CCCCGGTGGTTGCGCCGGAACCGGAGCCGGAACCCGAACCCCAGGCAATTGCCCCGGAACCCGAACCGGAACCCGAACCGCCCGCTCCGGCGACCAAACCGGACGCAGCGAATGCGGTTTACGAGTACCTGAAAGCCGCCCAAGGGGCACGGTTGGCCCAGATTGAAGCCGCCCTAGGGGCCAGTCGGGTGCAAACGGTCAATGCCCTGCGATCGCTGATTGAACAAGGGATGGTTACCCAGCGCGATCGTACTTACTACATCAACGGAGGAGCTGCGTGACTACGATTCTGCAAGCCCGATCGCGGGGATTTGTGACCACACCATCGATCGAACGGTTAGTTACCCGCGCCCTACGGTACCTACAATCCGGCTTTTCGGTGCACCTACGCGGTCCTGCTGGCACCGGCAAAACCACCCTCGCCATGCATTTAGCCGACTTACTCGGTCGTCCGATCATGCTGGTATTTGGGGATGACGAGTTTAAGACCTCTGACCTGATCGGCAACCAATCGGGCTATACCCGCAAAAAGGTAGTTGATAACTATATTCATAGCGTCGTCAAACTGGAAGACGAGTTGCGCCAAACCTGGGTGGATGCCCGTTTGACCCTGGCCTGCCGGGAAGGGTTTACCCTCGTCTATGATGAGTTCAATCGTTCACGGCCCGAAGTGAACAATGTGCTGCTGTCGGCGTTGGAGGAGAAGCTGTTGGTGTTGCCACCCACGGCCCAGCGCAGCGAGTATGTGCGGGTGAACCCCCACTTTCGGGGCATTTTCACCTCCAACCCAGAGGAATACTGTGGTGTCCACGGGACCCAGGATGCCCTGATGGACCGGCTGGTGACGATCAGCGTGCCGGAACCGGATGAACTGACCCAGCAAGAGATTCTGGTGCAAAAGGTGGGCCTCGATCGCCCCGGTGCCGCCACGATCGTGCAACTGGTAAAAGCCTTCCGAACCCAGGCCAAGGTGGAAAAATCCTCCGGCTTGCGTTCCTGCCTGATGATTGCCAAGGTGTGCCACGAGCATCACATTCCCGTAACGCCCCTGAGTGCTGACTTCCGGGATGTGTGTGGTGATATCCTGCTCTCGCGAACTGCCCTCGCGTTTGAAGACGCAACCACGCTCCTCTGGCAATTTCTCAATGAGTTAGCGGTACAGGAAACCGGTCCCGTGCGGGTGTCGGGTCGTTCCCCCGAACTGGAAGCCCCCCAGGAGCCAGGGTTGGCACTGGTACACATGGAGGGCGAGGAGGAGGACCTGGCGGAGGGCCTGAAGGAAGACCTGGGTGGGGTGGGGGGAAAAACCCTGACCGCTCCCCTCGCTGCCGATCTAGAGCCAGCAGCGCCAGAGCCAGCAGCGATTATGAAGCCCCCCGCCAAGGGGAAGGGGACTTCCCCCGCAACGAAGGGGGCGGCGGCTATCCCCGCCGTACTGGAACCGATCGCTGGAACTGAGGGGGTTACCTTGGATGGGGCGATCGCACCGACGGTGACTGAGCCAGAAGCCGCGCCAGAAACCGCACCAGAAGCCGATCTAGAGATTACGCCAGAGGTTGAGCCAGCGGCTGTCCCTGATTACCCCCAGGCTGTTTATGACTACCTGATCCAACAACGGGAGGCCCGCTTGACGGATATCGAGAAAGCGTTGAAACTCAGCCGCGTCCAAGTGGTTGATGCCATTCGCACCCTGTTGGAAACGGACCTGATCTTGAAACATCGGGATGGGTCAGAGACGAGGGAGGGGGGAAAAACCCGATACCGTGTTAATGTTGCCCCAGAGGATGCTGAGACGTGAGCACCGTGACCCAAGCACGATCGACCACCGCCGCCCCGCGTACCATTGCCACCGCTACCCAAGGCTCGACCCTAGCGGACATTTTGGAGCGGGTACTGGATAAGGGGATTGTGATTGCGGGAGATATCTCGGTATCCGTAGGTTCGACCGAGTTGCTGAGTATTCGCATTCGCCTCCTGGTAGCCTCGGTCGATAAGGCGCGGGAGATGGGGATTAACTGGTGGGAAGGTGACCCCTTCCTCAGCCATCAAAACCAAACCCTCCTCGCGGAAAATCAGGCGTTGCAGCAGCGCTTAGCCGCCCTCGAAGCTCAGCTTGCGGCATTGCAGCAGGCCAGTGGGACGCCATTGCCAGCAGCACAGGCAACAGAAGGCACGATCGCTGAGTCTGGTACGGCTAAACCGCCACCATCGGGCAAGTAAATCGGGTGCTGGTATCTTGGTTTTAGGCTGTTGTAAGTTGGCAAATCTAGAAACTCCTATGATCACAGTAAAAACCCTGCGTCATGTGGCCAATGCCCGTGTGCTTCCCAGTTTTCGATCGTGCCCCAGTTGGCGGCGCTTAGACACCCGTAGCAGCGATCGCGCCCGGATGGCGGCAGGTATGGCCCAAGCCCTCGCCCACGAGGCCCGTCGGCAGTGGTGTCAATTGAATTGGCAACAGCGAGTTAATAATTAGGAGAGAAGCGAGAAGCGAGAAGCGAGAAGCGAGAAGCGAGAAGCGAGAAGCGAGAAGCGAGAAGCGAGAAGCGAGAAATAATCGGCCCAAGGCACCCACTAACCCACTACTCCCTAAATCCGAGGTCCCCCTATGAGTGCTAAAAATCCCCCCATTCCCTCAGAAACCTATCGGCAAATGTTAGTACGTGATGGCGAACGCCGGTTTCAGGAATGGCATGGGAGTTTTCTGCGCCACCAACAGGAATTTCGGGCCTCTGTATCCACGCCCCGTGATCGCTATATTCCCTCGGAAACCTATCGCCAAATGTTGGTACGGGATGGAGAGCAGCGCTTTAAAGAATGGCACAACAACTATCTCAACTACCAAAAGCAATATCTGGCTGAATTAGCCGCGAGTCGTCGCTCCTAAGCCCCATGAATGCTTCCCTGAATTTATCAGAATCTACCACCCTGGCCACGCCCCGTAAAAATCAGGAGGCAGGCTTAGCGCCCCTGTTGTTAACAGTTGTCGAACTCATCCGGCAACTGATGGAGGCGCAAGTCATTCGGCGCATGGAGGCTGGTTTATTGTCCGATGCGGATCTCGATCGGGCGGCAGATAGTCTGCGGCAATTGGAAAATCAAGTCATCCAACTCTGTGAAATTTTTGAAATTGATCCGGCAGATTTGAATATTGATTTGGGTGAGGTGGGATCGCTCTTGCCCAAAGAAAACGGCTACTATCCCGGCGAAACGAGCGATCGTCCTTCGCTGTTAGAATTACTCGATCGTCTTCTCCATATGGGTGTTGTCTTGGAGGGAGATGTTGATTTAGGGCTAGCCGAACTGAGTTTAATCCACGCCAAACTCCGGCTAGTTTTAACGTCCCGGCCCTGATTGACTGACAAAAGAGGTCATGGGTTAGGCCGTTGCGTATCTACTGAAGTTCTGCATTTGCAGTGACAAGGTATCGCAGGGGTTAGCTCATCAATTGTTGGCGCAAGTTGCGAAGTACAACACCTGTGCCTTACCTTGGGCATGATTGAGCCAGGGGTTCGATACCGTTTGAGGAGCTTCTGAACAAAGCTTTTCGTGACCATAAAGCGAGTTGCTAACTGTTGTTGCGAGATTGGCTCCGATTCATAGACATCAATAATCTTCTGGCGAAATTCAGGCGAATGAGCTTTCATTGATGCTGTACCTTAAGGTGGTTTCCTTTGCGGATATTGCACCTTATTAGCCTGGAAAAGGCTATAGTAGCCTCTAAAACTTAAACTCCCAACATAAAGATCAATAAGAAATAGGCACAAAAGGAAACTAGCGAGGAATAGGTTTAGGCCAATTTTTCTTGTTATTGGGTTAATCATTGTCTTTTCCTTCTGACACCAGCAAGAAAGTAATCGGTAAAGAGAAAATTAAGATCAGTAGCAAATAAAGGCAAAGTATAAATTGATCGGGTAGAAACTCACCTCCATTTATAAGAAGTGATAGAGGGAAAATAACCATAGCAGGAATAGTAGCGAACAAAGCAGCAAATATACCTGTTTGAAGGTTCTTCTCCAGGGTTTCTACAAAGATACTCTTCTTATGAAGATAGGTAGAAACTAAGCCTGATAAAAGTCCCATTGTAACTATACCTAGTGTTATCCAAATGAAGTTCAATGGATTTTGTGACCAAGATGGAGTGGCAGCAATTAAGTAGATCATAGACTTCCAGGGTAGATAACCTCATAGATGTGTTTCACAGTTTTAGGAGTTGCAAAGGTTCCCACTTAATCGAACGTAACTTAAGGACGCCTCTATTTATTATTTTTTCTACTTACACAATGAGACTGAAAGTCCGATTGTTTCGTTGAGAATTATCAACAACTTGTGGGTTATGCTCAGTAGCCATGAATTAATGAAGATGCCCTTAAAGATGTGGCATAACGACAAAGTTGAGCCGCCGCAGACAACTTCTGATTCTCACAAATATTCCTGATACGGTCGGCTCCAAAGCAGTGTTAGGCGGCGACCTCGACATAGGCTGATGAAGTGGTGGGCTGTGGAATCTCTAACCCTTCCAACTTCAACCCATCCAGATGGAACTCTACCGCCTCACGCATATTTTGTTCAACTTCTTCACGGGTTGCCCCAGTCGAGACACATCCCGGTAGGTCTGGAGAATAGGCGGAATATCCAGTTTCTGTCTGCTCAATTACGATAAGATACTGCATCATTTCAGACCTGCTTGTTTCAAGATGCTATCCAACGTTCCTGGAGCCAGATCATCGCCCGGTTTTCCTGGTACAGTGACTAAACCCCGCTTGCTGGAATGTTTATACTGACGGTGACTACCTCGTATCCGAGTCAGATACCAACCATCTTGCTCGATTAGTTTGATGACATCCCTAACTTTCATGCCCTAAGCTTAGAAAAAGAGCAGGGACTTGTCAACACAACACTTGTATCTTGTGATTCGCAGTGCATCACTGACTATCACTCTCATCTTTTTGCTTGAGTCGATCGATTACTGCAATAAACTTACAGGTAACCCAGCAGCTTAACTATGTATTCAACGTCAGATCTGATGGATAAGCCCGGCTATTGGGATCTTATCATGCAGATTCGTTTGATAATACCTAGGTGTAGGGTGTTATCCGTCGCTTCTAAATGATAACACCTAAGATTCGGGTGTTATCCGTCCATAAAAGACAATGTAGTCAAAACGACTACGCCTTGCCGATCGCCCTTTTCCTCCCAACCCACCCTAGCGATCGTGGCCACAGTCACCGTCCTGAGTGCGATCGCACGTTTGGTCAGCGCTAGCAAGGAAGAAAAATACTGCTTTTCCTGTCGTCAACTTATCCAAGTCGATGGGCGATCGCACACTTACGACTAGCCCGATCGCGGTTCAGCACAGGGGCGATCGTGCTGCAATGGTCCTTTTGGTGATCAATAGCTAGACCACAATAGTCTTCTAATAGAGCGGTATAACGTTCCGGTTGAGCGGCTGCAATTAACCTTTGCATCTACACCAAGATCTCTTGTCAGTGTGCTCCAACCGGGTTGTTATGCCGCGTTGTCTGCTAATTTGAGCGAGAGCAGCACTTAACTACCCCTTGCATTACAAGATTTGTTAGATTAAACTAAGTTTGTTGACTTAGTTTGATAAAAGCATGGAAACTGTCAATATCCATCAAGCCAAAACAAATCTCTCACGCCTGTTGTCTCGTGTAGAACTTGGAGAAGAGATTATTATTTCAAACCGAGGCATCCCAATTGCAAAGTTGGTTCCGTTCCATACCTCATCCAATCGACGAGCTAGTTTAGGGCTGGATCAAGGTCGTTTTACAGTGCCAGATGACTTTGATGCCTCTTTACCTGAAGAGATCTTGGCAGCATTTGAGGGTAGTGAAGAGTGAAGCTCCTGTTGGATACTCAATGCTGGTTATGGTGGTTCGTCCAACCAGAGCGGTTGAGTGAAGAAGCAATTACACACATTGCTGATGAAACAAACGAATTGTGGTTCTCGGTTGCTAGTATCTGGGAAATAGGTATCAAAGTCGCAATTGGAAAGTTACCATTGCAAGAACCACCAGATAGCTATATTTCTAGCCGTATGGGGCAGTTGGGTGTAAGGTCGCTAGAAATTACAGCAACTCATGCTTTAAGAGCATCTGCATTGCCTCTACATCATCGAGATCCATTTGACCGAATGTTGATTGCCCAGGCACAGTTGGAAAACATGACGATTGTCAGTGCTGATGCAATATTCAAGCAGTATAGCGATGTTTCAATTCTTTGGTCTGCCAATTCGTGAAAATTGATCGTTTCTAACCCACAACCATATTAGTCAGAAGTGTTGAATCCAGATATAAAACTTTACACTTTAGGGTGCGAGAGTCATACAAGCGTTTCTGGAAGCAAATCGTAGCTCCAATGGACGAGCGAACAGCGACGGCTGAGTTCTAGTTGCAAATAGCGAAACTTGTCAA
>NZ_JBRCAD010000076.1:0-30021 GCF_053493415.1 Trichothermofontia sp.
CCCCGGTGGTGGCAATCCCCCCGGTGGTGGCAATCCCCCACCACCGCCGCCCCTGCCGATCGACCTCATCATTGGCAAGACCGATAGCGCCGATCCCGTTAACGAGGGCGATAGCTTTAACTATGTTCTGACCGTCCAAAACCAGGGAACTGGAACGGCCACCAACATTACGGTTGAGGATAGTCTGCCCACAGGTTTAGCGCCCAACGGGACGCCCACAGCCACCAATGGTTTTACCCCCACGATCGCGGGAAATACTGTCACCTTTACCGGCGGGGTTCTTAACGGCGGCGCGAGCGCAATTTTGACCATTCCCGTTATTGCCACGACGGCAGGAATCAAGGACAATACCGCGATCGTTGATCCGGCCAATGCGATCGCCGAAACCAATGAAACCAATAATCAAGCCACGGCAACTACGACGGTGGAACTACTCGTTGCCCCGGTTGCGGTAGATGATCCCACCCCGGCCCTACCGGCTGACAGTACCCCAGCCAGTAACCTGTTCCATATTGCCTTGAATGGCACGCTGAGTACGAGCCTTACGAGCAACGATACGATCGGGAATCCCCAAGCCACGGGAACCTTTGGCAATGTCGTGTTGGCCGGAGGCGCACCGATCGCGGGCGCGGTAACCGCCAATGCCTTTGGCGACTCGGTGGTGCTGCCGGGAGGGGGGTCGCTAGCTGTCACTACGGTGGCCGCTGGTGGCACGCTGGACTTTACCCCGCCCACGGACTTCACCGGATGGTTGACCTTTGACTATCGCTTGACGAATAGCGAGGGGTCGGATGATGCCACGGTGACGATCGCGGTGGGTGAGCGGCCCGATGCGGTGGATGATGCTTTCACCTCCCTGGGGAATGTGGGGATTACGGTGCCTGCTGCCTCTGGGGTCCTGAGTAATGATACGGGCGATCAACTAACCCTACTGGGATTTGGCAACAGTTTGGCAACGGCGACGGGGACTACTCCCGGCAATGAAATTACCCTGGCCAGTGGCAGTACGGTGCTGCTGAATGCCGATGGTAGTTTTGCCTACGATCCGGCTCCAGGGTTTACGGGCAATGAATCCTTCTTCTACACGATCGCCAATGGCTTTGGTTCAGAAACGGCAGAGGTGGAATTAACCATCAACGATCGCCTCTGGTTTATCAACGACAACGCCCCCGGCTCAGCCAACTTGGGTACGCTGAGTGATCCCTTTACCTCCCTCGCGGCCTTTAATGCGGTCAACGGGACGGGTGGCAACAATCCCGGTGCGGGGGATGATATTTTCCTCCATGCGGGCAGTGTGACTAACTATGCCAATGGCATTACCCTACTTAATAACCAAACCCTCACTGGCCAAGGTGCAGCGGGGAGCAGTCTGGCAAATCTCCTCGGTTTGACCCTACCCACCTTTAGCAATCCGCTCCCGGCCATTAACGGAACGAGTCCCTTCATCAACAATGCGGCGGGGAATGGGATCACGTTAGGCCAAAACAACACGATTCAGGGAGTGAATGTGGGGAATGCCAGTGGTTGGGGGATCAGTGGCGGTGCCGTCGGGACCCTGACGATCGTGGATATGAGTATGCAGAATACGATCGGCAATGGCCTACGGGTGACCACCGGGGGAACCGTCACCATTCAGGGGACAACGAACAAAATCGTTGCTAACCAGGGGGCCGCGATCGACCTCACCAATGTGGTAGCGGATATCACGCTAAGTACCGTAGCCTCGACGAAATCAGCGGATGATGGCATTGATCTGGATAATGTTAGCGGTCGGTTTACGGTGACGGGTGCCACCACCATTACCGACCCAGCCGATAACGGGATTACCGTTGGCACAAACTCCAGCGTGGATGTTACCTTTAACACCCTCGGCATTACCAACGCGGGCCGCAATGGCATTCAACTGGAATACCATACGGGGACCTTCTTGGTCACAAGTGGCAATATCTCGAATGTGGGTGCTTTGGGTGCCGGGGTGGCGATCGGCGGCGGTAATGGCGATTTCACCTACAACGGCGATATCACGATCGGCACAGGGGACGGTCTGCTGTTGCTAATTGCCGGTCGCACGGGCGGCGCGATTACGTTTGCCAATGGTTCCCTGATCAGTCTTAATGCCCAAGGAATTCCCCTGAACCCCCCAACACCCGCTCTCCCCACGGTTGGTGCCTATTTGGGATCGGTGCCCTTTCTGGGGCTTGGCCTAAATACGGCGGGAAGTACTACCATCGCCTCTTTGGGGATTGTTTATGCAACGGGTACTAAAAACGAAGTTTACTACCCCCTGAGTCCGGGCTATGCGCTGACCCTTAACAGCACTTCCTACGGAGCCGGCCCCCTAATTGTGCCCTAGGGGGTAAGGGTGCGGCTGCTGGCTGGCTGGCGCCCCGTTATGATTTCTGACAAACGTCACCCAAAACACAATTACTTCTGTCCCATGATCTAGAGTTAAGGAGTAGTACCTCGCGATCGCAGCACGACGCTGTGGGTTAATCGCGTCCCATCACTGGCCCCAGGATGACCGATCGGGCTTGATTTCCTGGTCCAGATTGGGGGAAATGGGCCATTATAGGGAAACCAACCTTTGCCACTCCCCATTCTTTAACTGATACTCGCTGATCCGTGCCTAGCATTCTCTATGGTGAAGTTCTCCGGCCTCAGGTATTGAGGTCCGGGGGGTATTATGCATGGTATTCGGCGTTTTCCCTCTACTTAACTGACAAGGAGACCTATTCCCCTCCGTGGGGATCGTATGTTTGAGCTACTGACCGTAGTTGCGATCGTGTTGCTGGGTTCAGCCCTCTGCTCTGGGATTGAGACAGCCCTGCTCTCGGTGCCCCTGATTAAGGTGCAGCAACTTGCCCAGTCCCGCAAACTCGCGGCGATCACCCTACTGACGATCCGTGAAAAAATTAACCGCCCGATCGCCACGATCGTCGTCCTGAATAACATTTTCAACATTGTGGGCAGTATGACCGTTGGCCACCTAGCCACTTTGGTGCTGGGCGATGCCTGGTTGGGGATTTTCTCTGGGGTGCTGACGTTTTTGATCATTGTCTTTGGGGAAATTCTACCCAAGACGATCGGCGAACGCTATGCCGAACCGATCGCCCTGCTGGCTGCTTTGCCCGTGAGGGGGCTAACGGTGCTGATGTTGCCATTGGTATTGGCGATCGAGTGGGTGACGGCTCCCTTCACGCGGGGGAAACGGCGTTTCACGACTAATGAGGCCGAAATCCAACTGCTGACTAAGATTGGCCGCCAGGAAGGCATCATCGAGGAAGGGGAAGCGGAAATGATCCAGCGGGTTTTCCGCCTGAACGACATGATCGCGGCTGATCTGATGTCGCCCCGGGTCACGATTACCCACATTCGCGGTGATTTAACCCTGGCTGAGGCTAAATGGCCCGTGATTGCCTCGCAGCACTCCCGCATGATTGTGATTGGCGACACGCTGGATGATGTCCTGGGTATTGTTCTCAAGAGTGAAGTGATGACTGGGTTAGTGGAAGGACAGGTGAATCGCAAAATCTCGACGCTAACCCGTCCGGTACGGTTTGTTCCGGAAACTGTCCGTGTGGATAAGCTCCTCAAGGAATTCCTCAGTTCCCGTGAGCATATTGCGGTGGTGCTGGATGAGTATGGGGTCGTTGCGGGGGTGATCACCCTAGAGGATGTGCTAGAGGTCCTTACAGGCGAGATTGTCGATGAAACCGATCGTATTATCGATCTGCAAGAGGCTGCCCGCCGTCGCCACCAACGTCTGCTCAATTTCCTGGAACCGGGCATCGCCCGTTAAGTGCGTAGGCGAGGGATGGCGATCGCAGTTGAACATTCAAACCGGGCGGGACCCGGTAACTCAGTAGATCACCAATTGAACCTGGGATAGCCCCGTCGGTTGTCCCAGGGGCAGACAGGGTGCCTACCCCACACCTGTTTTTCGTTCACGTCGCCTCTCTGCTAGGCGGGGTGAATCATGTCTTCTGGACGCACCAGTCGATCAAAAGCATCCCCAGTCAGGAACCCCAGGGCAACACAGGCTTCCCGTAAGGTTGTGCCTTCGGCGTAGGCTTTCTTGGCTACCTTGGCGGCATTATCATAACCAATGTGCGGATTTAAGGCGGTCACAAGCATGAGGGAATTATCAAGGAAAAACTGAATTCGATCGCGATTCGGTCGCAGCCCAATCACCAAATAGTCAGTAAATAAACCACAGGCATCGGCTAACAGGCGGATGGAATTGAGCAGGTTAAAAATCATCATTGGTTTGAACACATTCAATTCAAAATTGCCCTGGGTGCCCGCCATCGCGATCGCCGTATCATTGCCTAAAACCTGCAAACACACCATTGTCATCGCCTCACATTGGGTGGGATTGACTTTCCCCGGCATAATTGACGATCCCGGTTCATTTTCGGGTAGCAATAATTCCCCTAACCCACAACGCGGCCCTGATCCCAGCCAACGCAAGTCGTTGGCAATTTTCATGAGCGAACAGGCCAGGGTTTTCAACGCGCCACTGGTCATGACGATCGCGTCATGGGCTGCCAAAGCGGCAAATTTATTGGGGGCACTCACAAAGGGTAAACCCGTCAGGGTGGCAATTTCTGCGGCGACCTGTTCGGCAAAGGCAGGATGGGTATTCAATCCGGTCCCGACTGCCGTCCCCCCGATCGCCAATTCGTATAAATCCGGCAGGGTGGCTTGTAAGCGTGCCAGGTCCTTATCCAGTTGATCCACATAACCGGAAAATTCTTGCCCTAAGGTTAGGGGCACCGCATCCATCAGATGGGTACGGCCAATTTTGACAATGTTGCTAAAGGCCTCTGCTTTCGCCGCGATCGCCGTTCGTAGGCCCGTCACTGTCGGTAACAACCGCTGTTGGATTTGCTCCACAGCCGCAATATGCATCGCCGTGGGGAAGGTGTCATTTGACGACTGGGACATATTGACATGATCATTCGGGTGAATTGGGGTTTTGCTACCTAACCGTCCCCCCGCCAACGCGATCGCGCGGTTGGCAATCACCTCATTCGCATTCATATTGGTTTGGGTGCCGCTCCCCGTTTGCCAGATGCGCAGGGGGAAGTGATCATCTAAGCGCCCTGCGATCACCTCATCCGCCGCCGCAATGATCAGGTCCGCCTGATCGGCTGAAAGCTTGCCTAGATCACGATTGACGATCGCCGCTGCCTTTTTTAAGATCCCCAAGGCCCGAATCATCTCCCGTGGCATCACATCATGGCCGATCGCAAAGTGGATGAGGGAGCGTTGGGTCTGTGCCCCCCAGTAGCGATCGTTGGGAACGGCAATTTCTCCCATACTGTCAGTTTCAGTTCGGGTTCCGGATGGCATCAGCGGGAAGGTTGAGGTTGGTTCCATAGCTAGGGTAGCAAGCGTTAAGGATGCGAGTTCACAGGCGATCGCATACATTCATGCAAACAGTGCTTATGCAAAGAATTTACCAGAAAAGGGTGCTGAATAAATCGTAACAACGGACTAAAACAATAGCAGAGGATAATAACCATACCAATCAGATTTACAGCCGTTCCCCCTCTAATGAAGTACGGTCAAGCCTTGCGAACAAGGGGCTTAAGCTCCTTGCCTATACCTCACCGAGGATGGAAGTGCTGTAATAACATCTCGAAAATACCAGTTTTCGTAACTGTGTCTACGTGATTATAAGGAGTTGAGGCGATCGGCTTTGCCACCCCTGTTAATTAATTCGAGGTTCTCGTAATTAGATTGGCTGCTCATCCTGGCAATCTGTGACACCTCTCAGGTATTCTAAAGGTAACAAATTAGGGTTTGGATGATGATCACACTTTGTTTGAATATGATTGTGAAGAATGAAGCCAAAATTATTGAGCGTGCCCTGACCTCGGTGAAAGACTATATTGACTATTGGGTAATTTCAGATACCGGTTCAAACGACGGCACTGAGAATATCATTCAAGAATTCTTTGATCGGCACCAGATTCCGGGTGAGCTAACACGAACAGCATGGCAAGACTTTGGTTTTAACCGTACCGTGGCCTTAAAACAGGCCCGCAATAAAGGGGACTATATTCTACTCATGGATGCCGATATGGTCCTGATTGTAGATGATCCAAACTTTAAACAGCGATTGGCTAGCGAGGTTTATCTGGTTTATCAAGGAACTGAACTTACCTATGCTAATCCTCGAATTATCAAGGGATCTTTAGAGGTAGAATACCGAGGCGTCACCCATGAATATCTGCATATTCCCCAGGCCAATCGCGAAATTCTCACGGGCATCAAGTTCATCGAATACTGCGATGGTGGCAATCGGCCCGAAAAGTTCCAACGCGATATCCAATTACTAGAAGCCGGACTCAAAACGGAACCAGAGAATGAGCGATATTGGTTTTATCTCGGCCAGACTTATAAGGACTTAAAGCAGTATGATAAGGCAATTATTTGTTATAAAAAGCGCCTAGAGTTGGGTCTTGCCTTTAAGGAAAAAGCTTGGCGAGAGGAAATGTATTATTCGCTCTACATGCTTGGCTACTGTCACCAAATGGGAAACAATTGGGCAGCCGCACTTGCCTATTATCTAGAAGCCTATGAATACTATCCTAGACGGGCAGAGGCTGTTTATGCGATTACCCAGTACTATCGATCGCTCAAAAAATATAAGCTGGCCTATCAATTTGCCCAATGGGGTCTGAACATTTCCTATCCCGCCGACGATATCCTGTTCGTCAGTCATGATGTTTATGCCTATAAATTTTTATATGAGTTAAGTATTCTTTTCTACTATCTTGATGAGAAAAACAAGGGTTATCTGATATCAGAGCTATTAATCCACGATCGCGATCGTCAGGTTAGCGAATCGATTCGTCAAAACATTCATAGCAGTCTTTTCTTTTACATCCCATCCTTAGAGGAGCAACTTGTTCCCAATGTCGATCGCGAAACCGATCGCGAAACCATTGTTGAATTTCAAGCCTTAACGGTCTCCAAAAATAAGCCAGAGTATAAATTAACTAATCCTTCTATTATTTTTAGTCCAGTACAGGATCAATATCTCATTAATGTTCGCGAGGTTAACTATACATTTCACCTGGAAGAAAATCGCTATGAATATGACGATAGAGTGATAACCTATAACCACATTCTGGCGATCGATACTGCTACAATAAAAGATGATTTTAATAGTCAACCATTGAACCCTAACGATCACGAGCACATGCAGGAATATGCAGTGCTTGAGTCACAGAATACCCCGCCGATCCCAACCTACCCTAGTCCCGTCATCGGTTACGAAGATATGCGCCTGATCCAACTGGATGGGCAATTGTGGGGGTTAGCGGCGACCAGGATGATGAATGTCCACAACCGCTACGAGATGGTCCTGTGTCGCTTAACTCCCGTCCTGAGCCAAGATAGCCCAGGGGGCGACACCAACCCCCTACCCAGGCAAATCCAGCACTATGTCATTGATCGCGTCCTGAAACTACATGGGGTTGAGGACGAGAAACACCAAAAGAATTGGATGCCCTTGATTTATCAAAATACCCTCTATCTGATTTATCAGATGGAACCCCTGACAATTTTACGACCCGACCTGGAAACAGGCCACTGCGATCGCATTCATGAAAGTCGCATTGACCTTAACCTCCAACGATATCGGGGCGGAAGCCAACTGGTGGCCTACCGATCGGGGTATTTGACGATCGTTCACGAAATGATCTGGCAAAATAATCGCCGATATTATTTCCATCGCTTTGTGTATCTAAAACCCCAGTATCCCATCGATGAATCTCCCCACCCACAACTGCAAGTAGCCGAAATCTCCCCCCTTTTCTATCTCAAAGAAAAATCCGTCGAATATGTGTGTGGCCTGACAATGACCCCCGATAATCAGCATCTCTTGATCAGTTTTGGTGTCAACGATCGCGAAGCCTATCTGGCCAAGCTGCCGATCGGCACCCTCAACACCTTCCTCACACTCCGACACCAACTTGCAACCGACTCAGTTTCTTTGGGTGCCAAACATTTAAATAAAATGACATCTACCCAGCCGTTCCCTCTCTAATGAAGTACGGTCAAGCCTTGCGAACATCGTCCTCGTGTTTGCGGTTGCCTTGCTGGCCGTGAGTGCCCACATCTTTTTACCCAATGGCCTAGCAGCGCCTGCCCCCATCGAAACGGAGACTGCCCTCCTCCCTGCTGTCTCCCCATTCTGATTGCTGATCCCCCCCGGAGCGGGGCCTCCCCTGGGCCAGGGGCAGTCAAGCGACGAAATGTCAACTTAGTCATGCGGCGATCGCCGCCGTGCTGTAAATTATCACGTATGCACGATGATGACGAGTTGCTAGTTCTTGACCCAGACAGCGCCCTGGGTAGCCCCCTGGATGACTTGGATGCGATCGATGTCGATGCGACACCCAAGCCTGATCCGGAGGCAATGTTACTATTGCTAGATTCTCCCGACCCGCAACAACGGATGCTAGCTGCCCGTGCCTTTTGTGATATTCAGGACGAACGGGCTATTCCCCATCTCATGCACCTGCTGGCCGATCGTTGTCCTCTGGTGCGGGTGAGTGCAGCCTATGCCTTGGGGCGTAACCCCAGTACAGTGGCAGTTGATTCCCTCATTACCCAACTGGCTGACTGGAATGGCTATGTTCGTAAAGGCGTTGTCTGGGCCTTAGGTAACTGCCATGATGAGCGATCGCTGCTGCCCTTAATCGATGCACTGAAGACCGATATTGCAGCAGTACGCCTGTGGGCGGCCAGTGCCCTGGGCCAGATGTCGGCGGTAAGCTACGAGGCCACGATCGCGGCGGTCCCCCCCCTGATTGAAGCCCTACGCAAAGATCCGACTGCCGTTGTGCGCAGCAATTGTGCCTGGTCCCTCGGCCAACTCTGCCGCGAATTACCCTCCAACGTTGTTTATGCCACAGCCGTCGATGCCTTGATTGAAACCCTGGTGGAAGATCCAGATCTAGGGGTCCAAGCCGACGCTAAAGCCTCGCTGCTCAAGATTGGCGACTCGCGAGCACTGCAAATGATCGAAGATTTGGAGCAGGAAGGATTTTTATAATTCTCGGCAACTCTTCATCAAAACTTTATCTGATGAAGCACTGTTGCCCTAGCCTCTCCGTAGATTCACCTGCCACAATGCCCAGAGATAGGCGTCGGCTGGTATTTGGGGAGTTCTATCAATATGCGAGTGTGGCCCACCCTAGATGGGCGATGAGTCCTGTCCAAGCTTGGGTAAGCCCCACACAAAGCAGCCAGTGACGCTCAACCCAGGGTAGTCTTAGGAAGGTCGGCTGGAAACATCCCTCACCTGGAACCATTGACCAGGCAAGGCTAGGGTGTTCAACATGATTATCCGCGTTGCTCTTCGGTGCATCGCACAGGATCATCCCACTTCCCCAATGTCACATTGTTTATGGAACGAAATTGCAATGAAATCTTTACTGACAGCTAGCCTAGTCGCGGCAACAACGGCAACAGCCCTAGTGGGTTCACTGAATCCGGCCCAAGCATTTTCCTTCACGACTAACTACACGACCGACGGGACGGGTGGCCCACCGTTGGGGAATATCCTCCTGGAGTCGGTTGAATTTGACGGGATGATTTTTACGGATTTTGTCCTGATCACAGCCGCCAATATTATCGCGAACGACGCCTATACCGGCGGGAATTCGGGAGCAGCCAGTTCTGATCGCGGGGATAATGCCAGTGGCATCGCCGTTGAAGATCCCACAGCGGCCCAGTTAGTGGCCAGCTTGGGTAACCTCAATCTGAACAATATTGTGGATACGGAAGATCGCGGTTCCTTCACGATTGACTTTAGCTTTGCCAAGGCGGTCGAACACCTCTTTGTTTGGGAACGCGGGCAAAACAGCCGCTTAGGCATCCAGGCACTCGATACTCAGGGCAATACCATTGGTAATTTCCTAGAACTGTTCAGTGGCGACTTTGACTACGCTGGGTTCAACATTGACACAACGGAAATCGAACAATCGCAACCCGTTGGTTCACGCGGTATTCGGCTTTCCGATCTGGGGGTAACAGGTCCCATCACAAGCATTCGCGTTTCGTCCCAAGCCCGCTACAACGGCCCTGACTTCAAGATTGTCGGCGGGTCAGCAGCCGTCCCCGAACCCACCACAATGCTTGGTCTAGCACTAGCAGGGGCGGGGTTGGTGTATACCCGTCGTCGTCGGCAAGTTCAGAGCTAGGTCATAGGTGCCCAGTAATCGCGGTGATGCACTCCGAGCTATGGCCCTTGTGAGGGGGGGATTGGCAACGATCGCCCCCCTTATCGCAAGGACTCAGATAGGTAATTTGCCCCCGCCTCCACCGCTGCGATCGCGGTTTCATACTGCATCCGGGTGGGGCCAAGGACGGTGACGCTCCCCACCGGGACTGAGCCACGGTGATAGGTGGACGATACCAACGCACAGGTGCGGATGGGTTCCAGGGGATTCTCGGCACCGATCCGCACGGTCACTCGTCCGGCGACGGGCGACTCCTCCGATGCTTCAAAAATTAAGGGCGACAACTGGGCCTGGTTATCTTCTAGTAACTGCATCAGTGTTTGTACCTGCTCCAGTTCCGAAAACTCCGGTTGTCGCAACACCTCCGAGACGCCCGCAATTAACACGGGAGCCGCCGTCCAAGAGCAGGCCAGTGACTTGAGGTGCGATACCAACATCCGCAGGAAATCGGCATACTGGGCAAATTCCTGATCCAATCCCTGGGGGGTAATCCCACTCAGCGCTGTCAACGGTTGGCCACGCAAGTGCTGGTTAAGGAAATTCGACAAAATTTGCAGTTCATGCTCGATCGCCGCTGGATCATCTGACTCAAAGGGCGGTACGGGTCGATACGCCTGACTCGGGGGAGCAGAGGAGACCGATAGCGGCCCCACTTCATGGCCATAGTGCGGTAGATTAATCAACACCGATTGCGTTTCATAGATATCTGTCACCACAATCAGCATCACCTGCCCCGGATCAACCTGCACCAGTTGCAGGTGGCGGATCGTCGCCGTCGAGGTTTGGGGTAGGGTAATTAGCGTAATATACCCACTCAGGCGGGCAAGGAGGTGGGCTGCGCCCCGGAGCAGGGCTTCTAAACCCATCCCCGGGCGGCCCAACTGTTGGGACAACATGGCGTATACCTGGTTCGCTTGCCCTGCGGACGGTCTGAGCAATTGGTCCACATAAATCCGATAGCCCGAATCCGAGGGTACCCGACCTGCCGAGGTATGGGGTTGATAGAGAAGACCCGCCTTCTCCAGGCCCCCCATTGCATTGCGAATGGTTGCTGGACTTACCTTAAAGTTAAATTCCTCAGTCAGCGCTTTTGATCCGACTGGCTCAGCAGTCGCAATATAATGCCGCACTGTTGCCCAGAGGACGTGTTGTTGCCGACTGGTCAGATTCACGCGCACAGCCATTGAGGTCGCAAGCTTAGTACCTTAAGGATAATATCGATTTTTGAAAACACAGGATAGTGAATAGGATACCGTTAAAAACCCAGGATAGGGAATAAAATTAGACGTTCGGTACCCCTTTTAGGCGGGGTTGTTGTCGCCAGTGGCCTCTGCTGAGCTGTTGTCGCCTTGGCCGAGGGATTGCATAAACGGCAAAAAGACCGACACTAAACCGGGATGGCTCACCAAAAGGGTTGGATAGGCCCGTTGACCGTAGTCTTGTCCCGGCGATAGGGGAAACAGGCGATCGGCAGGGAGCGGCACCCAAACGGCACCAGCGGCCTGGGCGATCGGCCAGACCCCGGCAATGTCCCAGATTTTGGGGGTCGCTTCCACCCCACCGAGGGCTACCCCCGCTGCCACCAACAGCAGGTTATAGCTGGCAACCCCAAGCATTCGGACTTTACAGGGAAACCCTGGCCCCAGCACGGCGGTACTGCGGGTACAAACGTTAAAGAAATGGGTACGGGTATTGAATCGGGGGTCCTCCCCAGCGTGATCGGGGTGACTACGGATTGCCTGGTGGTTGCGGTAGGCCGCAGGGGTGAGGTTCAGGCCAGAGTCTCCGGGCCAAAAACCATAAAAGGTCTGGCGGAGGGGGGGTAAGACCACATAGCCAAAGACCGGGGTCCCTTGGTAAAGCAATCCCAGGGAGATCCCCCAGATCGGGATGCCCCGCGCAAAATTGGTGGTGCCATCGAGGGGATCAACAATCCAACACCAGTCCTGATCTGGGAAGGTGTGGGCCAGCTCCTCCGTGAGGACGCCATGGGTCGGGAACATCGCCGCGATCGCCGTGCGGATCGCCTGATCGGCCCACTGATCGGCACGGGTGACGAGGCTACCATCCGCCTTTTCGGTGGCCTGCACCTGCCCAAAATCCGCCAGTAATTGCGCCCCCACTTGGGTGGTGGTGGTTTCCGCAAACCTGAGAATGCCCGTCCAGAAATCGTCCATGTCATCCAGTGCTTTGTGAGCTTGAATAGCTTAGGTTCGGTAGGCGGGGGCAACGGTAGGGCGGTCCAACCAGGCCCGTGCATGGGGTGGGGATCGGCGGCTTGCCCCCAACCAGCAACCCGTCATTGGGAGAATGACCGTCCACGCGTTAATCCAGTTCATTTTCCAGAATCGTGGCGATCGCCTGCTGGGCATCTTGGCGAAATTCCTGAACATCCACCCGCTGCAAAAACCAAACGGCCAGGAGCATTCCCAGGGCTTGGAGCACAAAGACGGCTCCGTAGGACACTAGGGGAACCGCTACCCATTGCTCCACCAGGGTGAAGGCGGCTCCGTAGGGCACTAGGGAAACCGCCACCCATTGCTCCACCAGGGTTTGGACACTCCCCCCCATAACCGTGGCCACCCCACGGGCGATCGCCTGGGACAGTCCCCAAGCCCCGATGAAGGTTCCTGCCGTTTCCGCGATCGTCAAGTCCAGCATCAGACTAATCGCGCCAGTGGTGGTAATCCCAGAGGCCAGACCAAACAGCAGCAAGGCCGCCAGCAGCAGATCGGCATTCCCCGTAAACCCCGCCAAGAGAATGAGGATAAAGCAACCGGAGACAGCGAAGCAGCCCAGGCGTGTGGTCCGTTGCTTGCCCAAGCGGGGAACGACGAGAAACCCCGTTGTACTTAAGCCAATCAGGGTGCCCAGTCCCCAAAAGGCGTTTAATCGAGTCGTTTCAGCCAAGGGCATCGCAAAGACCTTGGCGGCGTAGGGTTCCAGGATCGGTTCCTGCATAAACAGGCTGATGGTCATAACCAACAGGAAGGTAAAAAACAACCCCGTTTGCCGGGAGGCGGTGAGGACCTCAAGGGCGCGACCCAGGGTGATGCTGTCCTCGCGGTTGGCAAGGCGGGAGCGCGATCGATAACGGGAGTAGCGGTTCTCAATCCCGATCGTGCCCACGACGACTAAGACCAGGACCAGGGCAAGAACCTTGAGGAAGAGCTGATTCACCGATGCCTGAACCGTGGCGATCGGGGCATCCGGTGCCAATTGTTTGAGCAGAAGGCTGCTGACAATGGCCCCAATAATGATGCCCACCATCAGCATGGACCAGACAATACCGACTAACTTCGAGCGATTATGTTCTTCCGAGACATCCACCAATAGGGCGGCAAAGGGGGTGGAACTGGCACTGAGGGCAAGACCATATACCCCAAAGACGATCGCTAATAAGCCCACTAACTCATAGGTTTGCAGGGACCACCCGTGGGCTTGCAGGCTATTACCCAACTGCCAACTGACCTGGAGGGCTAGGAAAGCCGCCGTCACAAAACAGGCCGCCCCAAACCAGACGTAGCCCGTGCGGTGATATCCCAAAAACGGCCTGGCATCCGAAAGTTGCCCAAACCAGACCCGCGCCGGGGCCATAAATTGGTGGACAGCGATCGTACTGGCAGCCACAACGGCTGGGATGCCCAGTTCCGCAATCATGATCCGATTCAGAATGCCCAGGGTGAGCAGTGACATCATGCCCAAGCCCATTTGGAATAGGCCCAAACGCAGCATGGTCACCCAACCCAGCATCGGTAGGGGGGCCATCGTCATAGCCGTCTCATCAGAAGGGATGCGCTGGGAATCGACGGAGGGGGAATCAAAAGGGGGTTCAATCGCCATAGGACTGGGGAAATACGGATATGCAACCAGAAAATTACCAACGGTTCCCAGGGAGGGGTATTTCCCATCCTACAAGGGGATGCAACGTATACAGCAGCCATCTACCGATTGATGGGGTAGGATCAGGGGGCGGAGAGATATTTTTTACTAGAAATTCTACGGAAGCTGAGGATTTGTTAGGATGCGGCGAGGCCATCGATCGTGATAATAACGATCATTTAAGCGGCTACCACCGTTTGCAATCGGACGAATGAAGTACCTTAAATTCTAGTGAACAGGGTGTTCAAGCACTTTGTCTGTATCTTTCTGGCAATGGTAGTGCTGTCGCTGCCGTTGATCCACGCCACATTATAAACCTAGCGAAATAGGTATTTTAAAATACTATTTCTTGTCCGCTGATGAGGGCTATCGTAGTGTTACTGATTGCGGGGAAACCACCTAATTTCCCACCGCTTCACTGCCTCCCGCGCTATTTCCCTTGACGATGAATCAGCCACCAACTTTATCCTATGATCCTGGTAATTGGTTATGTCAGTCCCTGTCAGATCCGCTCACAACACCTCCCCCATCCGATCACCCAGATTGGCCCCCCCATTCCGCTCTGCCCCCAATCACCTTAGCAGAGGTACCCCTTACGAATCGCTACCGTTGGCTACTTGACCACCTCCCGGACCTCCTCTGTTGTTGTACAACCGATGGCCGGATTACCTATGCCAATCGGGCCTATTGTCAGTTTTTTCAGCGATCGGAGGCTCAATTGCTGGGTTTACCCGTGTGGTCATTGCTGCCGGGATCGGATCAAGCCCGTTTTCAGCAGGCGATCGCCCACAGCCAAGACCAACCCCAGCCCCTCACGGAGACAGTGGCCATTGGGGGGGCAACGGTTGAAGCCGCCCCGCAGCGATGGGTTACCTGGACTTTCCAATGCCTGAGACCCGAGTCGGCCCCTCTGGATGGGGAGACCCGCCAACCCATTGAAATTCTGATCCAGGGCCGGGAACCAGCAACGCCCCCTGACGCAGCCAGCGATCCGCGTCGTCCTCCAGTTGACGATCAGGGCGATCGGGCGATCGGCAGGCTGCCGGCAACTCCGCCTGACCCCGTTTGGGCAATTCCGCTCTCGATGACTGATATCCTTAACCATGCCGGGGTTTCCCTTGCCAGCTTCCGCCTATACCGAGATTCTCGTTGGGAGTATGACTACTTTTCTGAAGGCTGTGCGTCAGTGTTTGGCTACACAGCCACTGAGTTTATCGGGGATGCCCAGTTGTGGTGGTCCCAAGTTGATCCCGGCGATCGCCAGCGGGTGATTGTCCCCGCCCAGGCACAGCTCTTGCATGGCCAAGATACTCGCACTGAATATCGCTTCCGCCATAAGGATGGTCGGATTCGCTGGATTGAAAGCATCCTCACATCCCGATACGATGCCGCGATAGACTGTTGGCACGTGATTGCCGTTGATAGCGATATCACGCCCCTGAAGCAAACTGAATTACAACTGCGGCAGCAGGAGGCTAACTTCTCGGCCCTACTAGAAAATATCGCGGGAAGTATTTGGGCTGTCGATCACCACTATCGCTTAATTATTGGCAATACCCATTTCCAGCAAATGATGGAACAGGGGTTGGGGCACCCCTTGCAGCCAGGAGACTCGGTGCTAGCACCCGCTATTCCAGCAGAGATCCTGGCTGAATGGCAAGGCTATTACGATCGGGCCTTGGGGGGTGAGCAGTTTAGCATTGAGCGACCATCCCTGTACAATCCGACGGTCAGTTGGAGCGACCATCACTTTAACCCCATCCGGGCGGCCAATGGTGACATTTTGGGAGTAACCGTCTTTGGGCAGGATGTCACCGATCGTTGGCAGGCCAAAGCCCAACTTGAACGTCAGGCCGAGCGTCTGCGGGAAGCGCAACGGATTGGGCGGATTGGTAGTTGGGAATGTGATTTCACCCAGGGGATAACCACTTGGTCAGAGGAGTTATTTGAGATAGCGGGGTTAGACCCACAACAACCCGCTCCTGGTTATCCCGACGTGCTGGCCCTTGTCCATCCCGACGATCGCCCGATGTACCAAGCACTGATTGAGCAAAGTCTGGCGATGGGGGGGAGCTACAACACGGATTTGCGGATTCTATGTGCTGACGGCAGCCTGAAGTACATTGCCGTACATGGGGAAGCTGTTATGGATACCCAGGGGCAGGTCATCCGGATGTTGGGAACGGCAGTAGATATTACGGCGCGGAAACGAGCAGAAATAGCCCTCTGGCAGCGGGCCGAACGCGATCGCCTCGTGAAAACCATTACCCAAAATATTCACCAATCTCTCGATTTGGCCCAGATTTTGGCCACGACGGTGAATGATGTGCTGGGGGTGCTCCAGGTTGATCGCGCCTTGATCTTTCGGCTATATGCCAGTGGGGCTGGTTCGGTGATCCAAGTCGCCACGACCCCAGACTATCCCTTACAGGACATCTTGCAGTGGCAGGATGCCTGCTTCAGTGATGATCACCACACTTTTTATCGCCAGGGCCAACCTCGCCCAGTCGATGACGTGTTGCAAGACGACTGGCGGGACTGCCAAGCTGAATTGATGCATCAGCTAGGGGTAAAGTCCAAGCTAGTCGCCCCGATTTTAACCCCCAGTGAAGCAGGTCCGCCCCTACTGTGGGGTCTGTTGATTATCCATACCTGCGCTCAGCAGCGGGTTTGGCAGGCAATGGAGGTGGATCTCCTCCAGCAAATTGCCGATCGGCTGGCGATCGCGATTCAGCAGTCGGAGTTATACAATCAGGTGCGTCAGTTTAATGCCGATCTGGAACATCAGGTGCAAGTGCGCACAGCGGAATTGCGCAATGCCTTTGAGTTTGAAGCGACCCTGAAGCGGATCAGCGATCATGTGCGGGACAGCCTGGATGAGGCGAAAATCCTACAAACGGTTGTGCAAGAGTTGGTGTATGCCCTAGGGGTGAGTGCTTGTAATGCGTCCCAGTATGACTTGGAGCGCGGCATTGCGGTGGTGAACTATGAATATACCCGCTTGCCCCGGCCCTATAAGAACCGGACGATCCCGTTGGCCGAGCGGCCCGAAATTTATGAAACGCTCCTGCAGTTGCGATCGCTACAATTTTGTCCCTTACCGCCCGATCCGGAGTTGGGCAAGCTGCTGATGTTGGTGGTTCCGATCCAGGATAACCAAACCAGTTTGGGGGATCTCTGGCTCTTGGATAACCACCCTGGTCGCCAATTTAGTGAACAGCAAATTCGGCTAGTGGAGCAGGTGGCCAATCAGTGTGCGATCGCCCTGCGGCAGTCGCGCCTATATCATGCGGCCCAGCAGCAGGTGACGGAACTAGAGCGTTTGAATCAACTGAAGGACGATTTCCTGAGTACGGTCTCCCATGAACTCCGTACCCCGATGACCAATATCATCATGGCGACCCAGGTGTTGGAGATCTTGCTGGCTAGGGCTAACTTTACTGAGCCGGATGCGGAGCGGGTCGATCGCTACTTCCAAATTTTGACCAATGAATGCCGGCGGGAGATGAATCTGGTCAATGATTTGCTGGAATTTTCGCGTCTGGAAACAGCAACCGAACCGTTAGTGTTTACCCCCGTTGATCTGGGCGAGTGGTTGCCCCAACTGATCAAGCCCTTTGAGGAACGACTGCAACAGCAGCAACAACGCCTAGCGCTTGAGCTGGAGGCTAACTTGCCACCGATCAATACCCACATTCCTTCCCTAGAGCGGATTATTATGGAACTGCTCAACAATGCCTGTAAGTACACCCCCGCCGGGGAAACGATCGCGATTACCAGTCAACGGATCACGATGCCGCGTGGGGCGCTATCGCCTACCGATCGCGGCCCCTCCCCATCGGGCGATCGCGCAGCACCTCTTGAGGAGAGTCAGCTACGGGTGAGTATCTGTAACAGTGGGGTAGAAATCCCGGTAGCAGAACAGGAGCGCATTTTCGAGCGGTTCTATCGCATTCCCCAGCATGATCCTTGGAAGTATGGGGGCACGGGGTTAGGGTTAGCACTGGTGAAAAAAATGATTACCCGAATTCAGGGCGAAATCCACGTGGAAAGCCAGAACCACTACACCTGTTTTGCCTTAACTCTGCCATTCTACGATCCCCTTGTAACCTAGTACAGGCAACATAAAATTTCGAGTTTAGTCTAAATTTTATTGTTCCATTTCTTCAGATTTGGTTTCGTGTCACGCCACTCCCCCGGCAGTGGCTGGCTATCAGCCTTCAGGAGAATCCGCGCCTGATTAATCGTGAGAGACGCAAGCCAGCATCACCCTAGCCCTTCTCACCAGATAGAGCAGACCGATCGCTTGCCTTGAGCCTTTCAGCTTAACGCCGGAGAAGTTCTACAAACGGATCTGCAGCTAAACTCCAATGTAGTCTTGCAAAGCCTTCACCTGTAATGGTTGGGATTGCAAAGACCGGATCGCCGCTGCCGTCGCCTTAGCACCTGCGATCGTCGTAATCATTGGGATTTTATAGGCCAACGCCGATCGCCGAATTTCGCGATCGTCCTCCTGGGCCGTGGCCCCTGTGGGCGTATTGATAATCAGGTGAATCGTGTGGTTCTTGATCGCGTCGATAATATTGGGCCGTCCCTCATGCAACTTCAGCATTAGCTCGACTGGCATTCCTTGCTCCTTCAAAACCCGCCGGGTGCCCTCCGTGGCCACAATTTTGAAGCCGAGATTAATGAATTCCTTGGCAACCGGGACGATCGCGGCCTTATCGCGATCGTTCATGGAAATAAACACCGTTCCAGACAGGGGCAAACGTTGACTTGCGGCTAATTCTGCCTTGGCAAATGCCTTCCCAAAATCCGCATCAATACCCATGACTTCCCCCGTCGATCGCATTTCGGGTCCCAGAATGACATCACTCCCAGGGAAGCGATCGAAGGGTAAGACCGCCTCTTTGACGGCGACATGGCGGGGAATAACTTCCTCTGTAAAACCCAATTCTTCCAGGGTTCGACCTGCCATAATCCGCGAGGCCAATTTCGCCAAGGGGATACCGATCGCCTTCGAGACAAAGGGCACCGTCCGCGAGGCACGGGGGTTGGCTTCCAGGATATACACCTGGGGGGTCAGCGAACCCAGCCCCACCACAGCAAATTGGATGTTCATCAATCCCACTACATTCAGGGCCTTAGCCAACTGCACCGTCCATTCGCGAATGGTATTTAACACATTGGGGGTGAGCAACACCGAGGGAATCGAGCAAGCCGAATCACCGGAGTGAATCCCCGCCTGTTCAATGTGTTCCATAATGCCGCCAATCACCACCCGTCCGGTTTGGTCCGCGATCGCATCTACATCAACTTCCGTCGCATTTTCCAGGAACTTGTCAATCAAAATCGGGTGATCCGGCTCCACCTGCACCGCAAACGTCATGTAGCGCTCCAGTTCCGCATCCGAGTAGACGATTTCCATTGCCCGACCGCCCAACACATAGCTGGGCCGCACCACCACCGGGTAGCCGATCCGCTGGGCTACGTTCAGCGCGCCCTCAAAACTGCGGGCAAGGCCATTGGGGGGTTGCTGGATGTTCAACTGCCGCAGGATTTGCTCGAATCGCTCCCGGTCTTCGGCAATGTCGATCGAATCCGGCGACGTGCCCCAAATCTTCGTGGGATAGTCCGGTCCCTTGGCCTCCAACGCTGCCTGGAGCGGCACCGCCAACTTCAAGGGTGTCTGACCACCAAACTGGATAATTACCCCCTCCGGTTGCTCGACTTCAATGATATTCAGTACATCCTCGCGGGTGAGGGGTTCAAAATAAAGGCGATCGCTGGTGTCGTAGTCGGTGGAAACCGTTTCCGGGTTGGAGTTGACCATGATCGTCTCGAAACCATCGGCCCGTAGGGCAAAGGAAGCATGGCAGCAACAGTAGTCGAACTCAATCCCCTGGCCAATCCGGTTGGGACCCCCGCCCAAAATCATCACCTTGCGCTTGGTGGAGGGCAACACCTCCGACTCGACGACGGGCCGGGGATGGGTCTCGGTGACCTCCGGGCTAATTTGGTAACTGCCCGCTTCGTAGGTGGAATAGTAGTAGGGCGTGAGGGCCTCGAACTCTGCCGCACAGGTATCGACGGTTTTGTAGACGGGGACAATGCCCATCTGCTGCCGGTAGCGGCGCACTTCGTCCTCGCTGGTTTTCGTGGCGAAGGCAATCTGGCAATCGCTGAACCCTTGGCGTTTCGCGTGGAACAATTGCTGCCGGGTGAGGGCTGCCAACATCGTGCGTTTGAGTTGCTTTTCCGTCACCAGCAAATCGGCCAATTTATCCAGGAACCAGGGATCAATCCCCGTGAGTTCGTAGATTTCTTCCACCGTCATCCCCAGCAGCAACGCATGGCGTACCGTAAAGATCCGTTCCGGGTTCGGTGTCCGCAGGCCCGCCCGCACCTGTTCCAGGCTGGGCAGAGTTTCCGCCCGATCGCAGCCCCATCCGGCTCGCCCCGTTTCCAGCGATCGCAGGGCCTTTTGGAAGGATTCCTGGAACGTGCGCCCGATCGCCATTGCCTCACCCACGGATTTCATTTGCGTGGTCAGGTAGGGCTGGGTGTGGGGGAATTTCTCGAAGGTGAAGCGGGGGATTTTGGTCACCACATAGTCGATCGTGGGTTCAAAGGAGGCCGGGGTTTTCTTGGTGATGTCGTTGGGAATTTCGTCGAGGGTATAGCCCACGGCTAACTTGGCGGCAAATTTGGCGATCGGGAACCCGGTGGCCTTTGAGGCTAGGGCCGAACTGCGGGAGACGCGGGGGTTCATTTCGATGACGATCATGTCGCCATTTTCCGGGTTCACGGCAAACTGGATATTCGATCCCCCGGTTTCCACCCCAATCTCGCGAATAATCCGGATCGAGGCATCGCGCAACACCTGGTATTCCTTATCCGTCAGGGTTTGGGCCGGAGCCACCGTGATCGAGTCGCCGGTATGAATCCCCATCGGGTCCAGGTTTTCGATCGAGCAGATAATCACCACGTTATCCGCCAGATCGCGCATCACCTCTAGTTCGTATTCCTTCCAGCCCAGCAGCGATTGTTCGATCAAAATTTGGGATACGGGACTCGCGTCTAACCCCGATTGGGCAATGGCTTCAAATTCTTCCTGGTTGTAGGCAATGCCGCCGCCCGTGCCCCCCATCGTAAAGGCGGGACGGATAATTAAGGGATAGCTACCAATCTGTTGGGCCACCACCCGTGACTCTGCCATTGTGGAAGCCGTGCCCGACGGACAGACCGCTACGCCAATCCGGGCCATTGCATCCTTAAATAACTGCCGATCCTCCGCCATCTGGATCGCCGGGAGTTTCGCCCCAATGAGTTCCACCCCATAGCGATCGAGCACCCCGTTCTCGGCCAAATCCACCGCCAGGTTCAGGGCCGTTTGTCCCCCCATCGTCGGCAGGAGGGCATCGGGCCGCTCCTTCTCGATAATTTTCTCCACCAATTCCCACCGCAATGGCTCAATATAGGTGCGATCGGCCATTTCCGGATCGGTCATGATTGTCGCCGGGTTGGAGTTCACCAGAATGACCTCGTAGCCCTCTTCCCGCAGGGCTTTACAGGCTTGGGTACCGGAGTAGTCAAACTCACACGCTTGACCGATGACGATCGGGCCAGAACCCAGGAGCATGATTTTACGCAGATCGGTACGACGGGGCATAGGTTCGCTCCACAAACAAGGCGGTTTAAGTCCCAATTATTGTACGGGCATTCTCCGCGCTGCTAGTACGATCACAACAGTTTCCTAGGGTTTGTTGACCTAGGGGATGTCAGTAGCGGGGTGGCTAGCCTTGGGAATAGTCTTGGCAATAAGTTCCCTTCGGGTGCTACTGGTCGTGAACGGCAATAACCTCCGTTTCTGGATCAAGAATGGGGAGGTTGATCTGGAGGCGATAGTACCCCCTTGGCGCGACCCATTTGCAGGCTAGCGGCACGATCGGCTGATTGCCCTAGCCAGGGTTGATCCCCAGTAACATCGCGATGACATTGCCTAGACGCTACGCAACTCAATCTTTTCATGCGGCGGCCCTTCACGTTGCTCCCCAGCCCCCAATCATCTCCCGATGGGTTTTGTGCCCCTAAACTGTGCTGAGGGTGACCAGTTCCTCATCCATTTCAAAATTGGCCGTCAAACTCTGGACATCATCAAGGGCATCAAGGGCATCCATGAGCCGAAGGAGCGATCGCGCTTGGCCGGCATCGGTAACTTCGACCGTATTGTTGGGGAACCAACGAGCTTCAGCACTATCAATCCGGTAGCCCTGGGCCGTTAATGCCTGACTCAGGTCGTTGAGGTTAGCCACGGTGGTATAGACTTCGGCACCGGGAATATCGCCGTCTTCCCCAAGGGTCACTAATTCATAGGTATCGGCATCAATTTCTACACAGACTTCCAAAAGCCGATCCTCGTCGATCGCCTGACCGTCAGGGCGGCAGATAGTCACCACCCCTTTTTGGGTAAACATCCAGCCAACACAGCCTGTTTCCCCCAGGTTGCCGCCATATTTGTTAAACGCAGCGCGAATATCCCCAGCGGTACGGTTGCGATTGTCCGTCATCGCCTCAATCAGGATCGCAACGCCGCTGGGACCATAGCCCTCATAGCGAATGTCCTCTAGGGCACTGCCGTCGCTCCACGTCCCCGCTCCCTTGGCGATCGCCCGTTCGATATTGTCATTGGGAACCCCGGCAGCCTTGGCCTTGTCGATCGCCGCCCGCAGTTGGAAGTTACCAGCGGGATCAGGAACTCCAGTCCGAGCGGCGACAATAATTGCCCGGGAAAGGCGGGTGAAGGCACTACCCCGTTTGGCATCGACCCGCGCCTTTTGACGCTTAATATTCGCCCACTTACTATGTCCTGCCATATTGCTTGAGTTGTTCGATCGCGTGACGCAGCATAGCTGTTAACCTATCCTAGCGGGTTGGCCCGCAAAGCGGGATGGCTGTTTCGTGGCGGTGGCGGACTGCCCCCAAAGCCCCTGCTCCGAACAGATGGACTGGCTAAATGAGTGATTTACTGATTCTGCCGATATCCGGAGTAGCCGCAACGGCCACCTTACCCAATCCTCGGCTGAGGGTGTCCCCTCCCGATCGTGAATTGGCCTCATGGTTGACCATCGTTGTTGCTATTTAATAGCTCTATACCATAGGAGTTATCAATCGCGCACAACCACTGGCCATCCGCAGACTTTTTATAGACGTAAATAGCGTCCCTTTCACTGGGAAATGCTGAATCTCGCTTGCCAGGAGATTCAACATAGGTCTTCGACAAAACCAGGGCAATATCCCCTGCCTCAATAATGACCATATCACCTTGCGACACGTGCAGGCTGTCCTTGAAGTAGTCAGAGATTTTCTGATGGGCCGCTTTAATCGCTTCCCGACCTTGTGCCAACGTCCCAGGCTTAACAACTAAGACCGCTTCTTCTGTATAGCAAGCAGCTACTGTCTCAAAATCGCGTTCGTTGATCGCTTGGTCGGCTTTGGCTATTTCCTGTTTTAAGGGATGCTCATCCATCGTAATTAACCTCCTGGGGGCTTGATCGACTGGTCAGCCAGTTTCAGTCGATCACAAATTGAACAGGGGACAGCCGTCTCGGCGGTCTCGATGGCAGGCCGGCTACCTACCGCACCACTGTTTTTCGTTCGCGTAGTGCTCCCCAGGAAAATCGACTGCGTCTATCTTAATTTCGTTGCTTTATGCCATTGTACGATCGCCTCCGGACTTACAATAAAGGGACCGAGCGGGCTAACAACCGGCCCAACCCTTATCCTCTGACCCAACGATGACAGATCTCGATAGCCTTGATACTCCGATCACGACCCTGACAGCGGAGCAATATCGCCAGAAAATGCAGCGGCGCAAGCAGGTTCAGGCTGAACGCCTTGCCGAATGTACCCAAACCAAGGGGCTGATCATTGTACATACCGGGAATGGCAAAGGTAAAACGACGGCAGCGCTGGGGATGATCTTGCGATCGCTCGGGCACGGGTTTCGGGTGGCGGTCGTGCAGTTTATCAAGGGGGCCTGGGAACCCGCCGAAAAAGCGGCCTTTGCCCCCTGGACACGGGGCGAAGCCGGAGCCGCCCCCCAACTAGAATTCCATGCGATGGGGGAAGGGTTTACCTGGGAAACCCAGGATCGCGATCGCGATCGGGCAATGGCCCAACAGGCCTGGGAGAAAGCCCTGAGCTTCTTGCAAAATCCGGATTTCCGCACAATCCTCCTGGATGAGGTCAATGTTGCCCTCAAGCATGGCTACCTATCAACAGAGCAAGTCCTAGCTGGGCTGGCTAGCAAACCCCCCAATACCCACGTCATTCTTACCGGACGGGGCGCACCACCTGCCCTGATTGCGCAGGCCGATTTAGTCACGGAAATGACCCTCATCAAACATCCCCTACGGGAGCAAAAAATCAAGGCCCAGGCAGGGATCGAATTCTAAAAAAGCACGGTCAGGATGGCCTCTTGCCTAAGGCGTTAAGCGCTGGGGTTAACGGGTTGGCCCAAAGCCAATTCAGCTTGGAGAAAATCAATAAACTGACGCGCCGTGCGGCCCGATCGCCCATTATGACGGGTTGCCCATTGCAAGGCCCGATCGGTCAACTCGGCTGGGGACAACGGGATGCCCCCTTGCTGAGCTAAATGCTGCACAATTTGCAGATAGGTATCCTGATCGGCAGGCGGAAAGGTTAGTGTTAAACCAAAGCGATCGCTAAAGGATAACTTTTCCTGCACCGTATCCCAGGCATGGACCTCATCGGCCTCACGCGGCGGGGGACGATCCCCCAGAAACTCGCGGATTAAATGACGGCGGTTGGAGGTGGCATAGACCACAACATTGGGGGGCCGAGCGGTCAAGGTTCCCTCCAGCACAACCTTGAGCGATTTATAGGTGGATTCCGCTTCCTCAAAGGATAGATCGTCCACAAACAGGATAAATTTCTGGGGCAAACCCGCCAGTTGGGCCACGATCGTCCGTAAATCCTGAAGATCGGATTTATCCACCTCGATCAGGCGTAACCCCCGTTGCCGGAACGGTTGCGATGAGCCGGGACCCTGAGCTTGGAGGAGAGCCTTCACCAACGACGACTTCCCCGAACCTCGGCTACCATAGAGCAACACATTCAGTGCCCGATACCCCCGGACCAGAAACTCTGTATTTTGCAGCAGGGCGCGTTGCTGCCAGTCATATCCCACCAGATCCGTCATCGCCACCCCATCGGGCTGGGCAATGCCCACCAGTTGTCCTCCCTGCCAACGTAGCGCCGAAAAACTAGCCAAGACGCCGGTTCCCTGTTGTCGGTAATGGTCGATCAATGGGTCAATCAAATCCGGCCAAGCAGAAGCAAGGGTCAAGGCCGTTGCTAACGCACCAACGTCCGCCAACCGATCGCCCGCCGGTAACTGCCATACGCTCGGGGGGGTAGCCATCCCCGCATGAACCTGCACCCACTGACTGAGGTGGCCCACCTCCACCTGGGCGATCGCCTGGAGGTGGGCCAAATCCTGCCGTGCCGCAGTGACTAGGGCAGCGGGCAACTCGCCCCGCCTCTGGGCCTGCTGGCTGAAGGGATTATCATCCCGTAAAATCCCCGTGATCAGAACCTCGGGCCAGGTTTGACCCGTCGCCGCTAGGGCATGAAACCAGCGCCCATAGGCAATCAGGCCAGCGCGATCGGCAGGGGGCATCTCCGTTCCCAATCCAGCCCCCACAGCCCCCTTCGCCAGAAGGGTGGCCAACAGAGTCCGAAAGGCTTGCCCGACGGGACCTTGCAGGACACCTTGATACAGCAAGAGGGAATCGGCCTGGATCTGGAGAGTTTGGAGGGTGGCGAGAGCCTGGGGAGGTAATGCTGCCATCGGCAAACCAATCGGCATTAACGGAACATACTGCTCACCGAGCTATCCTCATGAATCCGCCAGATCGTCTCGCCAATGAGATTAGCCACACTCAGGATAGTGAGTTGGGGAAAGCGCTTGTCAGCCGGGATTGGAATCGTATTGGTCACAATCACCTCTTCAAACAAGCCACCCGCCAGTCGCTCAACCGCAGGCCCCGAAAACACCGCATGGGTGGCACAGGCATAGACCTGACGAGCACCCTCCTGGCGCAGCAAACGGGCACCTTCCGAAATCGTCCCCGCCGTATCAATCATGTCATCCACCAGGACAGCCGTTTTTCCCCGCACATCCCCGATCACATTCATCACTTCGGCAACATTGTGGGCCTGCCGCCGTTTATCAATAATGGCCAGGGGGGCATCATCTAGCCGCTTGGCAAAGGCACGGGCACGGGCAACCCCCCCCACATCCGGCGAAACTACCACCAAATCCGACAATTGTTTACTGGCCAGGTAGTCAACAACCACGGGGGAGCCATACACGTGATCCACCGGCAGATCAAAATAGCCTTGAATCTGGGCTGAGTGAAGATCCATCGCCACAACACGGCTGGCCCCGGCCTGGGTGAGGAGGTTCGCCACCAGCTTGGCAGTAATCGATTCACGTCCGGCGGTTTTGCGATCGGCCCGTGCATAGCCATAGTAGGGAATCACCGCCGTAATTTGGCGGGCGGAGGCTCGACGGCAGGCATCAATCATGATCAACAACTCCATCAGATGGGTGTTGACGGGATGACAGGTCGGCTGAATCAGGTGGACATCACAGCCCCGCACTGACTCCTGAATCTGAATGTAGAGTTCCCCATCGGCAAACTCCTTACGGATCATCGGCCCTAGATCAATCCCCAGGTAGCGGGCCACTTCCCGTGCTAGGGGCAGATTGGCTGAACCTGCCAGCAACCGCAAACGATTCTGATCCGTGGCAGCGGGGGCTAAGGGGGCTAGAGCCTGGTACGTCATGGGAATAGAGCGAATCACGGCAGATCCTCAACTCAGATTCAGGTAAAAAGGCATTCACCGCAATCTTAGCACCCAAGAAATCGGCTTCTAGGCGGGTTTTTACGGAAATATTAAGGAAAGACTATGTTGATCTTAAAAAATTGTCTATCTCAATACAGCAGTAAGCACCCGGATGAGGGGGGCGATTTTCTCGATCAGCTCGATAAGGATCAGCTCGATAAGATTTATTTATTATCCCAGGTAGATTTCGGCCATCGGGTGTTATAGTGAAGGGCTAACTCGCGCCCGATCGGCCCCTAGCCCTGCCCAAGTCACGATTTGCCTAGGTTGGACCCGGCAACGTCTTGTCAGATTGGCTTACTATGGGGAGATTAACCTTTGTATTAACAGTCAATTACTAGTGCTTATGGACCCCGCCCTGACCCACTTTGGTGAACAAATGTCCCACCTAACTGGGGTGCGGGCAATCATGAAGGATATTATTGAAACTTTGCAGGCGGGGCATGGGCACGAATTTATTAACCTCAGTGCCGGTAATCCGGTGATTTTGCCGGAGGTGGAGCAACTCTGGCGGGATTGTACGGCGGACTTGCTGGCCAGCCCTGAGTATGGGGAAGTGGTCTGTCGCTATGGTTCTAGTCAGGGCTATCAACCCCTAATTGATGCGATCGTCCAAGACTTCAACCAGCGTTATGGCCTGACCCTCACCCCCCGTAATGTCCTGATTACGCCTGGCTCCCAATCCCTTTACTTTTTTGCGGCCAATTCCTTTGGCGGCTATACCGAGACGGGCGAACTCAAGCACATTGTGCTGCCCCACTGCCCTGACTATACCGGCTATGGGGGGGTCAGTCTGATCCCCGAAGCCCTGATCGCCCACCGACCGATGATCGACCTCATCGGCGACCATCGTTTCAAGTATCGCCCCGACTTTAACCATTTGGAAATTGGCCCGGAAACGGGTATGGTCCTGTTCTCACGCCCCTGCAACCCGACGGGAAACGTCATGACCCAAGCGGAGGTCCAACGGATTGCTAACCTGGCAGCTCCCTATAATATCCCGGTTTTTATTGATTCCGCCTACGGTCCGCCGTTCCCAGCCTTGAACTTTACAGAAATGACGCCCTTATTTGGGGACAATATTGTCCACTGCCTAAGCCTGTCGAAGGCGGGGTTGCCAGGAGAGCGGATCGGGGTGGCGATTGGGCATGAGGACATCATTCAGGTGTTGGAAGGCTTCCAGACCAATAGTTGTATCCACTCCTCTCGCTATGGACAGGCGATCGCCGCACGGGCGATCGCGTCGGGTGCCCTGGCAGACATCGCCCTCAAGGTGATTCGGCCCCACTATCAGCAAAAGTTTGCCGTCCTGGAAGCCACCTTAGATGAGGCCATGCCTCGCCATTTGCCTTGGTTCCTGCATACGGGGGAGGGGGCGATTTTTGCCTGGTTATGGTTGGAAGATTTACCGATTACCGATTGGCAGTTCTACCAGGAATTGAAGCAGTTGGGGGTCATCGTGGTGCCCGGTAGTCCCTTTTTCCCCGGCCTCCAGGAACCCTGGTCCCACACCCACCAATGCCTGCGCATCAGCCTGACGGCCTCCGAAGCGGATCTCGTGATGGGGATGCGGCGGCTAGCCAAGGTGACGGAGCAAACCTATCAACAAGCCTCAGCGATCGCGGGTTAGCTAACCTCTGGGTGCGTGATGACTGAATCCGTGACGGCGGCCTATGTGCATATTCCCTTTTGCCGCAGGCGGTGCTATTACTGCGACTTTGCCATTTCCGTGTTGGGCGATCGCCGCCGGGGGGAAGCGTCGGGGGCCATTCGCCACTATTTAATGGTCCTGGAGCAAGAAATTCGTTTGACGCCCAGCCGTGGCCCAGCCTTAACCACGGTATTTTTGGGCGGAGGGACGCCCTCCCTGCTGGCGGTTACCCAGGTTGAGCGCCTGCTGACGGCCCTCGATCGCCAGTTTGGCATTGCGGCGACGGCGGAAATCTCAATGGAGATCGATCCCGGTACCTTTGATCTGGCCCAACTTCAGGGCTATCGAGCGTTGGGGGTGAATCGGTTCAGCTTGGGCATACAAGCTTTTCAGGATGAATTATTAGCGGCCTGTGGGCGCACCCATCGCATGGTCGATATCGTCCAGGCGATTACAGATCTGGAACGGGCTGGGGTTGAGAACTTTAGCCTGGATCTCATTTCTGGTTTACCGGGTCAAACCCTAACCGATTGGCAAACCTCGCTCCAGCGGGCGATCGCCTGTGGCCCCACCCATCTGTCTACCTATGACCTCACGATCGAGCCGGGTACGGTCTTTGGCCATCGCTACCAGGCAGGCGAAGCACCCCTCCCCACGGATACTCTCACTGCCGAGATGTATCGTCTGGCCCAACACACCCTCACTGCTGCGGGTTATGAGCATTACGAAATTTCCAACTATGCCCGACCGGGCTATCAATGTCGCCACAACCGCGTCTATTGGGAGAATCGCCCCTTCTATGGGTTTGGCATGGGGGCAGCGAGTTACCTGGGGGGCGAACGCATCACCCGGCCCCGCACCCGGCTAGCCTATGCCGAGTGGGTCAATCAGCTAATGACAGGTACCGAGTCGCCTGCGGACTTGGCCCATCCTGAGGTCCCCGCTGGTGCGACCCACGATCGGCTCCTAGACACCTTAATGTTGGGGTTACGGTTGCGCGAGGGCTTACCCATTGCCGCCCTACAGGAACAGTTTGGCCCCACCGTCGTGAACACCATTCTCCAAAGCTTGCAAGCATTCCGGGCTAAGGGGTGGGTCGAGATTACCCCCACCGCCCACCAACCGCAAGCGATCCGCCTCACCGACCCCGAAGGTTTTCTCTTTTCCAATGTCATCTTGGCAACCTTATTTCACCAGTTAACCTGATGGCCAGTAGCCAATCTGAAGTTTGGGCTGGACAGGGCCTGAGCAGGTGTTTGAAAAGTCCAGAAACAAGTTGTAGTGGCGACT
>NZ_JBRCAD010000077.1:0-19919 GCF_053493415.1 Trichothermofontia sp.
GGGGGCTGCTAACGGGAGACAATCGGGGTTTACAAAGGGCACACCATAGTAAAGACTTCGTTCAAAGCGTCGTAACTGGTCATAGTACCGGGATAGGCTAACGGGCAAGGGTTGCCCCACGATCGCACTGAGGATATGAGGTAGGGGCTGGGGCTGCTGCTGGTTACGGGCAAGCGCCTGTTGGATTTGTGCCCGATTGGCATAGCCTGTATGGAGGGCTTGGTAGCAGAAGGGGGTGAGGGGATATTCCCCGTTGGTGGGGATGGATGTGTCGTGGCGGGAGAGCGGGAAGGCGGGTTGGGTTGCGGCTTGCTTACGCTGGATTAACCGCCAAACATAGGCCAGGTTTAATTCACTGAGTTGTCCGGTATATTCCCCGATTTGGCTAACTTGTCGGTACTGGCTTGCCTGGAGTTGGGTGAGGAAGTAGCGGTAAAAGGTCGCCACCTCCGCATCATCCACCTGGAGTAGGTGTTGGGCAGCATCACTGGTCAAAATTTGTTCGGGCACCCGTTGATAGGCGAGTTGGGCAGTGCGCCAGAGTTTAGCCAAATGGGTTTGACGATCGGACGCGCGGGTGAGGTGGGCGAGGGCGGGTTCGAGGACCTGGTGTTGCCATTGTTCAATCTGCTGGCGACGATCGGGCGGCGACTGGTTGGCCCCCACCGTCAAATGGCGAACCAACTGCGTGCCCCGCGTCTGAATCATCTCGTGACTAGCCTGGATCGGGACTCCCAAAATGGCATAGTAGTCCGGGCAGCCAAGTTGAAAGAATCCCCGCCTATTTGCTCGTGGCATAGCCCCCCTGAATTGTGCTGTATCTGTATATGATGCAACCGTCTATTTCAGTTGTATTGCAGCCAGGGTGGTTTTGACATCTATCCTGCGATGCGTTAGGGGGGCATCCCTCTCCAGGCCCTCACCCCGGCACAGCTTAGGACTAAAATGCTCCGCATCTTCCGCAGGGGGATTGGTTACAAACCTTAAAAATTAAGGCTCAAAACGTCCCACTTAGCGACTGGGGGCAATCCCACTCACCTGAAGAACTTTGGTAAAGGTGTCACAGTAGGGGGCCAGACCAAACGTGACGGGATTGATCGGATCTTGGTAAGTAAAGTGGCGATATTGCAGACAGAAGCGATCCCAGTCAGCCATCTGGACCCGGAAGATTGTAATAAAAACCTTGGCCAACCAGAGGGTCAGCGGTATCCGGAAATAGATCCGACGGTTTAAGTACTGACAGGTTGCCGCGATCGCCTGGTTCACCGTGATGGCGGCATTTCCCAACACCACCGTCCGGGGCGGCGTGAAGCCCGCCGGGGGATCAACTAGGTAGGCCACCACCTGGGCAATATCCTGGGCGTGGATGTAGTGAAAGCTGGCATCGGCTTGGAAAAACCGAATCAGATCAATCCAGCGGACGACCTCCGGAATCCCCGACGATAGGTGGGAGTAGGGCTTGTCGGGGCCACCTCCCAGAACCAGGGTGGGAAACAGGGTCACAATCCGATCGGCGATCGCGGTTTCAGATAACCGTTGGTAACAAGCATACTTAGTACGGATATAGTCAGTCCCCAGGGTGCCCGCAGCCGCCAGGGGTTGGTTGTCCCGCCCCAGGATACTGGCCGTGGAGAAGTAAAGCACCCGCTGACAGGTGGCGGGGTCAAGCCGATGCAGTAGGGCAAGGGTTTGGTCAACGTTGATAGTGGTGGTGGTTTTCGGGTCACCCCAGGCCGTGGCCGCGAGGATGGCCGTATCCACGGTTTTGAGCAGATCCCCATATTGCTCGATCTGTTCGAGACCGCCTTGGAGGAGGGTGATGCCGGGACGCGATTGAAGATTGAATTGCAGCTTAGCAGGGTTACGGACGAGGAGGTAGAGGTCGTGATCGGTGGTCTGGATGAGGCGATCGGTGAAGTAGTGGCCGATACACCCACTGGCCCCGGTAATAAAAATGCGTTTACGGCCCATTCCTGTGTCGTGGCTCCTCGGCAACAGATCTTTCCTAATCTTGCCAGAGGTTTGGCCTGGGAGCGGAGTCCGTCCACCCTACCGTGAGGGCAACTACCTTCGCCGCCCCTCTCTGAGGGCGAGAGACTTAAAACTTGGGTTTCGTCCTTAACTCCCCCGCGCCCCTGTTGGGAGCGTTGGGGGTGCGGGCAATGGCCTCCCCTCTTTTACGCCGCGCTTGTCCCCCAGATCCAGCCAGTACGGGCAGGCAGGGTGAGGTGGAGGGTTGCCCCCTGGCGATCGCAGTGTCCGGATGCCTGGGGGCGGGTGGTGAGCCAGGGGACGATCGTAGCCCCGGCCAAGGCAACATCTAAGGGCACCTCAAACTGGGCCACCTCGGTGCCAGCGTTAACAGCAACTAAAGCCTGTTCCCCATCCAAGGTGCGGGTGAACACATAAGCCAATCCCACCGTGGCAACCACCTGGTAAGTGCCTCGGCGCAGCACTGGGTGGGCATGACGCAGGGCTATTAGGCGACGATGGAGGGTCAACAGCTCTAAGTCCCAATCCGGTTCGGCAGGAAAACCCCGCCGACAATCCGGGTCCAAGGCCCCCGGCAGGCCGACCTCATCCCCGTAGTACACACTCGGTGCCCCTGGGAAGGTCAACAACAACAGGGTAGCCAGTTCCACACTGGCCCGATCGCCCCCCGCAATCGTCAGCAACCGGGCGGTATCATGGCTAGCCAACAGGTTCAACTGGGTTAGCTGGATCTCCCAAGGATACAGAGCCAACAACGCCTGCATCTTGCCCCCATAGCCCGCCGCATCCAGGGCTGGGTAGGGTGCGTAGGATCGATCTTCCACATGGTGGCGAATAACCCGATCGCCCGCCGTAAACGCGATCGTCGGTGCTGTAAACAAGTAATTCATCACCCCATCGAACTGGGTGCCATCTAACCACTCCCGGGCATCCTCCCAGATCTCACCAACAATATAGGCATTGGGATTAATCGCTTTCACCCGATCGCGAAACTCCTGCCAAAAACCGGGAATTTGAATACAAAAAGGCACATCCAGCCGCCAGCCATCAATGCCTTCGCGAATCCAGTATTCGGCAATTTGCATGATGTATTCCCGAACATCAGGATGGGCATGATTAAATTCTGGTAAGGCGCGATTGCCCACCCAACTTTGGTAATTTGCTGGTTGGGAACCGTCGTAGGCAGACAGCGGCCAGCCCTCAAGCTTGAACCAGTCTACCCAGGGGGAATAGGGACCATTTTCCAAAATGTCATTAAAAAAGAAAAACCCCCGACTGGCATGATTGAACACTCCGTCTAATACCACCTTGAGGCCGCGATCGTGGGCGGCGCTTAACAACGCCCGAAACGCCTCATTTCCCCCTAGCAGGGGATCAACCTGGTAATAGTCGTGAGTATGGTAGCGATGGTTACAGGCGGATTGGAAAATCGGCGTGAAATAGATCGCCGTCACCCCTAGGGATTGTAAATAATCCAGCTTTTCAATCACCCCCCACAAATTGCCCCCCTTATAGCCCTGAAAGGTGGGGGGGGCGTCCCAGGGTTCCAGGGTTAGGTGGCGGGCGATCGCGATCGGGGTTCGCTGACCAATGGCAAAGCGATCAGGGAAAATCTGATAGAAGACTGCATCCTTAACCCACTCTGGTGTCTGAATCATGACCTGCTTCCGTCTCTCCCTTCAACCGACGCCATCCGTTTTATTAAGAAGTGTTACAAAACTGCCGTCATGCTGGCAAGCTGGCTTGACATTCCAGGCTAGGCCAATTACCTTGGCATACATGCCTCGAAAAGACGGCTTAGGAAAATATGCAGGATAAGCACCAGGATAAGCAAAAAGTTACGCTGTACTTCTCCCCGGAACTGCACCAGCAGCTAAAAATCCGGGCTGCTGTCGATGGCGAACCCATGTCAGCCCTTGCAGAACGGGCCATTGCCCTTTTCTTGCGGCATCCAGAAGCTTTCGACACAGTAGAAGCAGTTCAAGGTCAAGTTCACCGTATTTTCGAGTGTCCTGAATGCTCGTCTCGCTTGATTCTGAAGCAGTCAGAGCTAACGGCACTTGGCTCTCAACCCTCTTTTTTGATGGATGAGGACCTAGCGTCAGAGGCGGTGCGTCACCCAGCAGCGGAAGCGGGGTCAGGTCCCCAATCGGCCCAAGCTTTGGTGCCCTGCTAACCGTAGGGTTGGTTGACTTCAGCTTTAGCCAAAACACCCTTCTAATAAGGAATGGCTGCCGACAGGCAGTCTCACTCTCTCCCATTCGGTGAGAGAGAAGGCTTCGATTACCTTTTTCCCATTCTTTTGCAAATTCCCATGCTTTTGCAAAGCTGACCTGTCCTTATGCAGGCACATGCCTTCTCCGTATTGCATGGTTTCTTATTGTACTGCTTTAGCCTTGAAGCTTGTTTTTTGCTAGATTTTGTGTTCGGAGTAAAGCCTTAAGCAATCGTTACTGCTGACACTTTGTCGCTTAAACTGTCTTAACTACTAATACTAAAAGTCTGATTGTTGTTTGGCGCTTAGTGTCTAGTTATCTAATTTTTAGATCATTCTTGATAAGTGCTTAAGCTAAATAGCTAAATCTAAGTCGCACTATTAGATAGATTTAATAGATTAGATAGATTTAACTGGCTTTAACCGACGCGTGTATCTTCATTCTCTTGGATTTTCTGTGATTGTTTTGTTTGTCCTTGACTCTCGCTCGTGAATAAAGTGCTACCCGTAGCGTCACGAGGGTTTATTGTCTCCTCCTACACTCAGGTCGATATCCATGTACGAAGAGCTAAACATCCTAATTCAAGCTCAGTACCCCTTGGTCTACCTCATCACCTCAGAAGAGGAGCGAGCAGAACAGGCGATCGCGGGTCTTGTGCAACAGAAGCCTCCCCGGCGGTTGTATATTTGGACAGTCACCCACGGCATTATTGAATACGGTCAACCCCGCCATACCACACAGCACAATACGGTTTCGCCAGAAGCGGCGATCGAGTGGGTGATTCGGCAACGGGAACCCGGTATCTTCATCTTCAAAGATTTGCATCCCTTCATCGATTCTCCGCCGGTTACACGTTGGTTGCGGGACGCGGTTGCTAACTTCAAGGGCAGCCAGAAAACAATGATTTTGATGTCGCCTTTGCAAACCGTACCCACCGAATTAGAGAAGGAAGTTGTCGTACTCGACTACCCAGTCCCCGATCTCACGGAACTCAATAAAGTCTTGTCTCGTCAACTGGAGCAAACCCGCACCAAGCGGATCAGTACTGATGGTCGTGAGAAACTACTCAAGGCTGCATTAGGGTTGACAGAGGATGAAGCTGAAAAGGTATTCCGCAAAGCCCATGTTACCCGTGGTCGCCTAACCGAAGCTGAAGTTGATATTGTCCTCTCGGAAAAACAGCAGATTACGCGTCGTAATGGCATTCTGGAGTTTATTGAAGAGGCAGAAACCCTGGATAATGTCGGTGGTTCCGATGCCCTCAAAACCTGGCTCCGGCAACGGGCTAATGCCTTTACGGAACGGGCGCGGGAATACGGTCTCCCCCAACCTAAGGGTGTATTGTTACTCGGTGTTCCCGGTTGCGGGAAGTCGCTGATTGCCAAAGCCACGTCCCGCCTGTGGGGATTGCCGCTGCTGCGGTTAGACATGGGCCGGGTGTACGATGGCTCGATGGTCGGACGATCGGAAGCCAACCTCCGGGGCGCACTCCGCACCGCCGAAGCCCTCTCGCCAACTATCCTGTTTATCGACGAACTGGATAAAGCCTTTGCTGGAGGGGCCGGTTCCGCCGACTCCGATGGTGGGACATCCAGCCGGATCTTTGGGTCCTTCCTCACCTGGATGCAGGAAAAAACCTCACCTGTATTTGTAATGGCGACGGCCAACCGGGTGGAGCGGCTACCGGGTGAGTTTCTACGCAAGGGCCGCTTCGATGAAATCTTCTTTGTGGATCTGCCCAACGCCGAAGAGCGCCAGGATATTTTCCGCATTCACCTAGCCAAACGTCGTCGCGATATCACCCGGTTTGACCTCGAACAATTGGCGACGGTATCCGATGGCCTCTCTGGGGCCGAAATTGAACAGGCGATCGTTGCTGCCATGTATGAAGCCTTTGCCGACGATCGCGAATTTACCCAACTCGATATTATTGCCGCGATTAAGGCCACCTGGCCGCTCTCCCGCACCATGAGCGAGCAGGTATCGGCCCTACGCGACTGGGCACGGCAACGTACTCGCCCAGCGGCAATCTCCGACGCGGAATACCAGCGGTTGGAGTTCTAACAGGCTTTCTCTCCTGCCCCCAACGGGAGAGCAAAGGTCAGACCAGTCACCCAGGTAACCTCGGTAAACTGGCTGGCAGTCACACCCAAAACGACTATCCCGCCCATTGGCAGTGGGTAGCGTAACTCAACTCTAAACTCGTCGTTCTCTCTAACGTCCTTACAGGAGGAAATTCCAATGTCTCATTTCAGCACACTGCGCACCAAGATCACCGATGTTGAAATCCTGAAAGATTCGCTCCGGAGTCTTGGGATCTCTGTGAAGACCAACGCAGACGTGCGGGGGTACAACGGCCAACGGGTTCGTGCCGATCTCGTGGCCGTCCTCGATGGTGAATATGATTTAGGGTGGACCCGCAACACGGAAGGAACCTTCGATCTGATTGCTGACCTCTGGGGTGTTGCCAAGAAGCACAATCAGACCGAGCTGATCAATGCGATCAACCAGAAGTATGCCGTGAACAAGACCTTGGCTGAAGTCAAGCGCCCTGGCTTGCAAAATGCCAACGTCAAGCTCGTGCTGCAAAAATAAGCTCTCAGCGCGTTCCCAAGTCAGCGGGTTAGCCAAATCTGGGGTTAACCCGTTTTTTCATGGCTTTACCCGGTTGAGTGGGTACAGCGATCGCGCCCACTCAAACCCACGTGTTGAGTATTGTTAAGGAATCTGGATTAATGCAGCGCTAATGATCCGGGTTGGCGGGGATGGGGTTGCTATTAAGGAACAGGGGGTTTGTTTCCCCATCCCTTACGGCGGGCAGAGAACAAACACCATCAATACCTTCTAAGATGGAGGCGGTACGTTTGTCATTGCGTGTATTCCTTTCCATGCAGACTGAATCGTTTGCTCAGACCTTCCCCCTCTTTAGTACGGTTAGCCCTGAGACGCTGGAATGGTTGCTGGCTCCCGCCACCGAACTAGAGTATCCCAGCGATCGTGCGGTGGTGATGGAAGACGCGTGGGGAAATGCGGTTTACTTTATTATTTCGGGTTGGGTGAAGGTACGGCGACTATCAGGGGATAGCGTGGTAACCTTGGCCGTGCTCGGTCAGGGGGATTTTTTTGGCGAAATGGCCATCCTGGACGAATCGCCCCGTTCCACCGATGTGATTGCCTTATCCCGCGTGAAGTTGATCAGTATTCCGGCCCAACGATTTATTGAGACCCTCTTTAAGGACCCCCATTTGCATCACCGGATGTTGCAGTTGATGGTCCATCGTCTGCGCCAGACGAATATGCGCCTCCAACTTCAGCGACAACCGCCAGCGGTGAAGTTGGCCAATACCCTCATTTCCCTGGGTGAGAGCTATGGGGATTTACGGGAGGATGGGACCGAGTTATTTAGTATTCCTTACCAGGATTTGGCCGATGTGGCAGACATTACCCTGGAGGAAGCCAAGAAAATTATGCAAAAACTTGAAGAGAAGGGTTGGCTCAGGTACGATCCACAACAACAGGTTATTCAATTACTTAACCTACGCAACCTCACCCACTTAGCGGGCCGTTTATCTTGAGAACCCCTCCCAAGAGCCTGCGTGCAGTGGCCATTGCGCCTTGCGAATTGCGCTCGACGAAAAGATAGTTTGTTAGTACCCGTCCTGCAAACAGGGACAGGTATTATTCAGCCTTATGTTTTAACCACGGCATTGTCTTGATCAGGAAGCAAATCGTTCCAGGTTTAGGGTCAGGCTGATGCGTGCGCCAGCGATCGCGGTCGTTTTCCCATGCGGCTTTAAACACCAACATTGCCTGAATTTGGGCATCGATTTGTTCAATTTTGGTTTGCAGGCGTGACTGTGTGTGTCGTCGCGGTTTTAACCGTAGTTCTTAAGGCGGTGCAACCGCTAAGCCATGCTCTGTTGTGCAGCTAGCTCGGCCCACGGCAGGCAGTACCGAGGGCAAGCTCAATGGCTTCAGGGTGGCGACGATCGCTATGGTAAGTACGGGATTCCCACCCTCGGCACGACCAGACTCGATTGAATCCCCTTCTAGGACTGCCTTAAGATAGGAGTACCAGGACGTTGTGTGATGGCAAAACAATGGGATTTTTTGACTCTGAAATCGTACAACAAGAAGCGAAGCAGCTTTTTGAAGACTACCAGTCCCTCATGCAACTGGGGAGTAACTACGGTAAGTTTGACTTAGAAGGCAAGAAGATCTTTATCGATCAGATGGAGTCGATGATGGAGCGCTATCGCATCTTTATGAAGCGGTTTGAACTTTCAGAAGACTTCATGGCCCAAATGACGATCCAACAACTGAAGACCCAACTGGGACAGTTTGGCATGACGCCGCAACAGATGTTTGACCAGATGTATCAAACGTTGGAGCGGATGAAGTCTGAACTCCCCCAATAGGCCGTGGCTTTGGTCTAAAGTGGGTTGGGATGATCGTACCAGCCCGGTGCCCCCCCATGCAAAGTCTGCTGAAGCGTTTACCTGTTCCCTCCCACCTGGTTGGGCTAACGGTGGGGAGTGCCCTGCTCCTGTTTGGGGCAAGTAGTTTACGGCACCTTCTCTTTCAATCTGCTGGCTGGGATTTAGGCATTTTTGATCAGGGGTTGTACCTGCTGAGCCAAGGACAGCCCCCCTATTCGACGCTGCGAGATATCCATCTCCTCGGCGATCATGCGGCGTGGTTGTTGTACCCGATCGCACTGCTGTATCGACTTTATCCCAGTGTTTACTGGCTGCTCGCCATCCAAGCGATTGCCCTGGCGGTGGGCGCCCTCCCAACCTTTGCCCTAGCGCGTCAAGCGCAACTGTCCACCCAACTGGCGATCACCCTAGCCCTGGTTTATCTCCTCTATCCCCTGGTATTTAATGTCAATTTGTTCGACTTTCACCCGGAGGTGATGGCGGTTCCCCTCCTCCTGGCGGCAATTTGGGCCGCACGATCGCGCTCCCCGCTTAGTTTTAGCCTTTGTATCCTGTTAACCCTGGGCTGTAAGGAGGTATTGGGGTTGACGGTGGCGGCAATGGGTCTCTGGTTGTGGGTTTGGGAACGACGCTGGGCGTATGGCCTAGGGGCGATCGGGGTGGGTAGTCTCTGGTTTATCATTGCCACCCAGGTCATCATCCCCGCCTTTAGTGGCTTGCAACCGGCAGGTGTGAGCCTCTACGGCTATCTGGGGGATTCTATGCCAGCAGTGATCCTCAATCTGTTTTTAAAACCCCACCTCGTGTTAAGACAAATTTTTTCCTGGGGGACACTGGAATACTTGGGATTGCTGTTTGGGCCGATTTTCTGGGGACTTTCGGCTCCGGCCCTAGTGGCATTGGTGCCCGCCTTGCCGACCCTGGCTCTGAATATCCTGTCCAGTGAACCCCAGCAACGCAATCTGACCCAACATTACTCGCTGCCCCTCCTGCCGTTTTTGCTCCTCGCGGTCATCACTACCTTGCAGGTACAGCCGGTACACGGTGACTGGGGATGGCCCTGGCGGCGATGGCGATTGGCCGTGGGCAATACGAAGCCAACTGTCTGGATTCTGGGCTGGGCGATCGCGGCTTTTTTGATCCTGGCAAAATATGGCTATTTCGGTTCGCTCTACCTGCAATCCTTAGATACCTGGCAGGCCAGTCGTGCGGCGATCGCTCACATTACGACAGCAGATCCAGTCCTCACAACCTCTAATTTTGCCCCCCACCTGACCCACCGGCTCCTGATTCGGCAAACCCAGGCCACGGCCCCACCTGCCGATCTGGGGGAGTTTCACTATGGGTTGTTGAATGTTAGGCATCCAGGATGGCTGAGTACACCTGCGTTTGCGCAAGCGCTGGTCGATCGCTGGCAAGCGGACGATCGGTTTACCCTAACCTACGCAGCGGATGGGGTGTATTTATTTGAGCAACGACGGAAACCGTTACGCCCCACGTAAGCCGCTGCTGCGCAGGGGGAGATCACCCAATAGTCTCCAAGCCCCCCACAGCGATCTCCCTTTACCAGTGCTTCAGGGTGACTGGAACTTGGACGATGCCCTAGGCTGCCGATCGTCGCCGCACAAATTGTTTAAGTTCCGGGGCTTGGTCGAAATATTGCAAGAGATTGTGGATAATCGTCGGATCATTGGTGCGCAGACCTAACTCGTGGTCTGGGAAGGCTGCCGTTGCGGCTAGGAAGTGATGGCTACCGACGAGGGCAATCTCCTGATCGCAAACCAGAAACTTTTCATGGGTCCTGATAAGTTTAAGGGTCAGTTGTTCCGGATAGGCTTGTTGCAACTCCCGTAATTTGGGTAAGGCGCTGTAGAGCGGCCCCTCGTTATGGCTGGGTTGAATCCCACGCATCAGGCCCCAACCAATTTCAACCCGTTTCCCGTCCGCCAGCAGGTGCTGCAGTTGGGTAATGATAGCATCATCGATCGGGGCATCTGTCAGGCAGGGGCAGGCCATTGTCAGGCGGCTTTCGACTCGCTCGAACACGGCCATCAGGGCTGTCCGATTGGCATCATAGCCCTTGAGCAAGGTGTAATCTGCCCGGTGTTGTAAGGCTCCCAGGGCTTGTTCAATACGCTCCAGATGTTGGGAGATCGCCGCTTCAATCTTGCGATCGGTGGTGTAGCCATGAAAGTCCTGCATAATCTCCAGGCTACGTTGGAAGCTGTCTAACATGAGGATGCAATCGTCCTGGCGGGACTGCACTTCACCCACACAGTCTTCTAGGGCAATCAGTCGGCGGAGGGTGCTGTAGTAAGAATCGGTGAGGGAGGTAATGGCTTTATGGGTTGTGTTTTGCTCGGTGAGGGCGGTGTGAAGCGTGAGGTGATCGTGTTCGACGCGATCGAGGCGATCGCGGGTGGTTGCAAGCGTGCTGGCAAAGGCAGCATAGCGATTTTCTAGCTGCTCCACCGTTTGGATGAGGCGTCGCTGTTGCCGTAGACTTAACCAGAACAGACAACTCAGGGCAACGACCAGGTAGAGCCACTGCTGGGTCAGAAGCACGAGACCAAGCCCAACCCCTAATAGAACAAGGCTGGCTGTCTCTAGGTTCTCTAACAGCACCTTATTCACTTTGTGAAGGCTTTTGTCGATGACTAGATGCAGCATGGTCTTTACCTGGGGCATTCTTTCTGACCGATTTCCCTACTTTTAGCTTTCCATAAGGATCTGAGCGATCGTGCGAGATCACGGTAACTTCATCTAAAATTGACTGGAGCTTTAAAAAATCACGGGCAATGCGTCCTTACCCTAACCCGATTGGCCTAGGGGATGGGGGGTCAGAGGCGGCACTGCCGTGTGCAACTGTTGAATGTCAACTACGTGGATCTACACAGGTAGACTGGGGGATTACGCATGGGAATTTTGTCCAGTCCGGGTTCTGGCTGAGGGACTAGCGGTAGGCGGTCGAACTTGCGGCAGCGCAGGGCCGCGTCGCGATCGTTCTCACCCCATTCGCATGATGTGTCAAGAATCCCTGTGCGTTCACGCCAGGGAGTATGTCAACCCACCCAACATCAACGATTGGTTGTTGTCTCTTGGTTGCCGGCCTTGAGGCCACTAGCGGCGGCATCCCCATACTTAATCAGCAACACCATCGCCAGTGTGATCGCTACAATCACGACTATACTTAAAGCGGAACCAAACCCCCAGTTACGGGTGGGTCCGAGAAATTGGTTATAGATCAAACGGGCCACGGTCATACTGGATGCGCCACCCAGCAGTTCTGGGTTAATGAAATCGCCCAGACTAGCAATAAACACGAGCAACGAGCCGGCCAAAAGCCCTGGCATGGTTTGGGGAATGGTGATACGCCAGAAGGTTTGTTGACGATTAGCCCCTAGATCGTAAGCGGCTTCTAGCAAGCGACGATCGAGCTTTTCCAATGACGCATAGAGGATCAGCACCATATAGGGCAAAAAGCTATAGGTCATGCCAATCAGAACCGCCGCACTTTGGTTAAGGAGATAAATGCTGGGTAAGCCAATACTTTCCAGAACGGAATTCAGCACCCCCGTGCGGCGCAGGATGGTAATCCAGGCATAGGAGCGTAGCAGCGAGGACGTCCACAAGGGTAAAATAAACGCCAATAACAATAGATTCCGCCACTGTTTGGGAGCGGTTTGGGCCAGCCAATAGGCCACGGGAAATCCCAACAGTAAGCACAATCCCGTTGTCCCTAAGGCTAAAAACAGCGATCGGGCAATGACGTGCAAATAAACTGGCTGCAAAATCCGCTCATAGTTGGTCAGGGGCCAGAGAACGGGATTCACCACCTCACCCGGTCGAATCCCTGGGACTAGACTTAACTGGAAAATGACCAACGTGGGCAACACCAACAATAAGCCCAACCACACCCCCGCTGGAGCCAGCATCAACAGGGGAGCCAACCATTTAGGGTAGCCAGAAGTTACCTGAGACCGATCGCGAGAGGAAGCAGCCATAACAAGATACGAACCTTATACCATGAGTTGAATTTTGAATTTTCCACCTTAAAGCTCTAGTGTTGAATTTTAGATTTTGAATTTTGAATTGTTAACTCTTCCCCCTAGCCACTCGTGAGTCGAGTCCAGTAATTATCAAACAACTCATTCGTCTGCGGGTCGAGAGGGGCAATCCGTTCGCAGCGTTCGAGGACCTCTGGGGGGGGAAACAGGGCCTCATTTTCCCGCAGTTCATCCGAAAGGTTTTCAAAGGCGACGCGATTGGGGGTGGCAAAATTCAGGCGTTCACTAACCCGGGCCGCTGCTGAGGGCTGTAGGGTATAGTTTATCCAAGCATAGGCCCCAGCCACATTAGGCGCAGTCCGGGGGATGACGATCGCATCTGTCCACAAGGATGCGCCACTTTTGGGAATCACATAGTGCAAACGCTCATCTTCAGACATGGCGGTAATCCCGTCTACGGAATAGGCCATCGATACGAGCAAGTCCCCCGCGAGAATTTGCTCTCGCCAAGCATCGGTTGTGAAACTGGCGATCGCGGGTTTGAGGGTTTGCAACGCCCGGAAGGCTGCGTTGATCTGTTGTGGATCGGTCGCATTGTAGGAGTAGCCCAGGGATTTCAGGGTTGCCCCCATTACCTCCCGCACATCTGAGAGCAGGGTAATCCGTTGTCGCAGGCGCTCCTGCTGATCCCAGAGATACTGCCAATCTTCCACAGGTTCAGTTAATCGTTCCGTATTATAGACTAGCCCAGTAGTTCCCCAGCTAATAGGTACACTATGGCGATTGCCGGGATCATAGCTGGGATCTTGGAAGTCCTCCATCAGATTATCCAGGCCCTCCAAACGATTGTGATCCAGTTCTTGCAACAGATTAAGTTCCACCATCTGTTGCACCATGTAATCCGAGGGATAAATAATACTGTAATTATTCCCGCCCCCGGCCAACATCCGCGCCAACATCGTCTCATTCGACTCGTAAATAGCCACTTGCACCGTAATGCCAGTTTGGGCCGTAAACGCTTCGACCGATTCTTCGTCGATATAGTCACTCCAGGTATAGATTAAAAGCTCATCCGTTGACGTGGTTGGGGCAGATTGACTGCCCACATTACCCAGCGTCCAGCCACAACCCGCCAGAGTTAAACCAGAGAGTAAAGCGGTCTGTCGCAAAAAACGGCGGCGGGAGAGACGACGCGCACGGGGAGGGTGATGCATGGGGAAGTTCTCAGACATGGAGGGCTAAACAATCCTGCTCGGACCAGTAGGCGTAGAGGGTCGTGCCCCGTTGCGGGATTGTTCCCAGGGTATTGGGTTGCAGAACCGTGAGGCGATCGCCGGAGTTGAGATCGACCACATAATGAATATGGGTTCCCAAGTACATCGTGTGACTTAACTTGCCCTGGAAACAGTTGCCTCGTTCTTCGGGTGGCGTCAGGCTCAGGCGAATATTTTCCGGTCGAATGCTGATAACTACCCGATCGGGGCGTGCACCATGATTCCCCTCCAGTTGCTGCACTAGCACCTTCAGGCCACTCTGGGTTAACACCCGCAACTTGGTCGCCTCCACCGCGTCTACCCGTCCCTGTAGGAGGTTGGTATCTCCAATAAAGTCCGCCACAAAGGGCGTCGCGGGTTGCTCATAAATTTCACTCGGCGTCCCAACTTGCTCCACCTGTCCCCCCCTCATCACGGCAATGCGATCGGACAGGGACAACGCCTCCTCCTGATCGTGGGTCACCATAATAAAGGTCACCCCCAATTGCTGGTGTAGGTTGGCCAGTTCCACCTGCATCTCTTTGCGCAATTTCAAGTCCAGCGCCCCCAAAGGTTCATCCAGCAAGATCACCGTGGGCTGATTGACCAGCGCCCGGGCCAGGGCAACCCGCTGCTGCTGCCCCCCCGACAGTTGGGCTGGATAACGTTGGCTAAAGCCATCCATCTTGACTAGCTTGAGGGCATCCTGTACCCGCTGCTGGACCTGCGATCGCTTAATGCCCTTAATTTGTAAGCCAAACGCCACATTATGCCAAACCGTCATATGGTTAAACAGGGCGTAGCTCTGGAACACGGTATTCACAGGCCGCCGGTAGGGCGGCACTTGCAGCATGGACATCCCCTGAATCCGGACTTCCCCCGCCGACGGTTCCTCAAAGCCAGCCACTAGGCGCAGCGTTGTCGTTTTGCCACAGCCCGAAGGCCCCAAAATGCTGAAAAATTCCCCCGGTTGAATTGTGAGGTTGAGGTTGCGAACCGCTGGCTCTCCCTCGTAGAGTTTGAAGACATCCCGCAGTTCAACCGCAGGTGCGATCGTCTCGGTCCGTTGGCGCTGATGTTTGGCAGCAGATTGAGACATGATAAGCAACCCCTGGCCCCTATAACATAAGCAACTCGAGCGGCAGTTCAGGAGGCGCACCGGTGGAACAACGATGACCCCATCCTGCTCTCGCCTACCTCAAACCTTGGTTGGAACTCATTGTATCTGGGGAATTCTCTGGCAGTCACCTAATTAGTGCCGGAATTTCCCGAAAGGGCAACGATTGGGGGGCCAGTTGGCTAGCATTCTGGTTATGACTTTTTGTAAACTGGAAGCCAAGTTTCTTTACCCTGCCCAGTATCCCCTATGGTTTTGATCCTCTCTTCACCCACAACGGCTCCCCCACCGACCACACGCACCGTGGGCAAGACCTTTCGTGCCTTGTGGTTGATGGTGTTGGTTTCGCTGCTGTTAGTGGGGGGGATTGGCAGTCGGCTGGTTTATTTGCAACTGGTGCAGGGTAAGCGGAACCACCAACTGGCTGAGAACAACCGGATTCGCCTGATCCCGAAACAGCCGGAGCGGGGCCAAATTCTTGATCGTAATGGCAAGCTGTTGGCGGGGAATCGGGTTTCCCACTCGGTTTTTATCTGGCCCATTGCGCAAAAGCAGGCGGAGTGGCCTGCCACCCTGGCCCGTCTGTCCCAAATCTTGAATATTCCTGCTAGCGAAATTCAAAAGCGTCTGGAACAGGCCGGTTATAGTTCTCCCTACCTGGTACGAATCGCGCGGGGGATTGGGCCAGCCCAGGTGACCGCGATCGAAGAATTGCGCCACGAACTGCCCGGGGTGGAAGTAGATGCCGAAACAGTCCGCTACTATCCCAATGGCAACCTCGGTGCCCATGTCTTGGGCTATACCGGGGAAATGAACGAAGAGGAACTGGAGGCCCGTCGCCATTTAGGCTATCGTCTCGGCGATGTGATTGGCCAGATGGGGGTAGAAGCTGCCTTTGAACAACAATTGCGGGGCGAATGGGGCGGCCAACAGGTGGAGGTGGACGGGACAGGCCAGATTGTCCGTATCCTGGGTGAGAAACCGACGAAAGCGGGGCAGACAGTCCAGCTCACCCTAGACCTGGAGTTACAGAAGGCGGCGGAGACCATCCTCGGCAATACGCAGGGGGCGATCGTGGCGATCGATCCCAATAACGGTGGGGTGCTGGCAATGGTGAGTCGTCCGGCCTTTGATCCCAATATTTTTTCGACTCGGATTTCCCCGGCAACTTGGGAACAGTTGCAAAGTGCGGATCATCCCTTCGTCAACCGTGCTCTGCAAGCCTTTCCCCCGGCCAGCACCTTCAAAATCGTCACGACAACAGCGGCCCTAGAGTCGGGGAAATATAGCCCCTACGATGTCTTGCCGACCTATCCCTATGTCCAGGTTGGGGGTATCCAGTTTTGGGATTGGAACCGGTCTGGCTTTGGCCCCTTGGGCTTCACAGGGGCGATGGCCTGGAGTAGTGACACGTTCTTCTACCAGGTGGCCATGCGTATTGGTGGCGAGGAACTTATTTCCTGGACCCGTCGCTACGGCTTTGGCCAAAAAACGGGTATTGAGCTAGCAGGGCAGGAGTCAGCCGGGTTAGTGCCCGATGATGCCTGGAAGCGGAAGTATATCGGTGAAGGGTGGTTTGTGGGTGACACGATTAATATGTCGATCGGGCAGGGCTTTTTGCTGGCCAGCCCCCTCCAGGTCGCGGTCATGTTTGCCGTCCCGGCCAATGGGGGCTATCGGGTTCAGCCCCACCTCCTTAAGGACAATGAATCGGCCCGGAGTTGGCGCGAGTCCCTAAACCTCAAACCCAGTACGCTTTCAATTCTGCGGGAGGGGTTGATCCAGGTGGTCAGTAGTGGGACAGGCACCGCCCTCAATTCCACGAGTATTCCCTTCAATGCGGGCAAAACGGGAACGGCGGAAGATCCTCCCCGGCTTTCCCATGCCTGGTATGGGGGATATGCCCCGGCTGATAAACCGGAAATTATTGTGGTAGCTTTTGCCGAAAACTCCGGTGGGGGCGGCGGTAAGGTGACGGCCCCAATGGTGCGCCAAATGTTTGAAGCCTATTTCAGTCGCAAATCCCAGCCAAGCCCCCAACCCTAAAGGAGTGGTGCAAGCTTGACGGATTGATACGTTTAACTTTGAGCCATTTGCCCTCGCCCCTCGCCCAGGGCGGGAGAGGGGCGTAAAGCGGTCAATTCTTGTGGGATAGCCCGCTGGGCTGGCTTGCTCATGATGCTTGTCTGATGGGCTTGGCGGGGGTGGCAGGCGGGACGCCTACCCCACAACCATTAGCTAATAATTGCTCGTTTGTGGGATAACCCGCTGGGCTGGCTTGCTAACAAAAGCTATCTTAACTAACAAAAGCTATCTTACCGCCGTTCCCTCTCTAATGAAGTACGGTCAAGCCTTGCGAACCAGGGGCTTAAGTCCCTGGTCTGTACCTCACCAGGCCTGGAAGTGCTGTAACGAATAAACTAATAAAATCAGGCTTTCATGGTAGCCAACGAGGGTTAAACCCGGCGATCGGTAAGGCTTCCGGTCGGAGTTGCGAAGCGGGGTCTGCGGTCGCCAGAATGACAGGATCGAGGGGTAGGAACCACAGGCGACTATCGGCGATCGGGCGGCCATCTTGTCCCCTGGGGGCCTCTGCTAACCTTGGATCGGCTGCGTCCACGGCCAGGGTTTGATCAAACAGGAGGGCCAGACCATCGGGAGCCAGACTCATTTGTATCCCTTGCTGTTCCGGAAGCAGGACCAGGGGGAATAGCTCATCGGTTTGCAGATCGATCGCGGCTAAAAAGGGTTGTTCCCGATAGCCTTCGGCTTCCACCAGTTCACCCAGCAAGCAGTACAGCCACCGTTGGGCGGGGTCAAACTGGGCTGCGTGGATCGATCCCTTGAAACGCAGCAATTCTTTCTGGTCGCCACGATTGTTGATCAGGTATAGCGAGCGCGTGAAGTCGGTATTGAACTTGAGCATGGCTGCCGTTGAACCGTCCCGCGTAAAACTAAGGGCCTGACTAAACTGGGGCAAAAACTCTAGCAACTTTTGATCGCCTGCGGCAGCCTCGGCTGGGTCATCGGGATTCAGCGGTAGGAGGGCCATCCCTTGCCCCTGGGCAACGGCGATCGCCTGACTATCGGGTGTGATCAGGAAGTCGCCCCCCGGTTCACTGTCAAGGCGTTGGGGTTCCCGGCCCGGCTGCACAACCCACAGGCCAAAGTCCGCTGGGTTGGTCTTATTCACCCGTCGCACTACGATCGCACTGCCATCATTCGCCAGGTCAAATTGGAGGTTTTGGAACCCATCGGCATTCAGGACTGGCTCAATCTCACCCGCTGCAATCGAGGGTGGGCGGCGCTGGCCCGGGGGCTCTGGGACAATCCCCGTGGTGACCGTATAGAGGTGCTGCTCCCAACGGCCTTGACGGAGGGCCGATCGCTCAATCGCACTAAACACAATGCGATCGCCCTGGGGATAGGGCCGAAAGTCCAAGACAACCCACTCAGCCGGGGTGAGTACCTGGGTTTGCTGTTGCGTTAGGTTATTGAGCACCAGCCGTCCCGCATTTTCCCCCGTTGCACCAATATAGGCAAAGGCGCGATCGCGGCTCCTAAACTGCCCGACAAAGGGTTGCATCGGCGGCGATTCGGTAGCAGCGACGCCGATTTTTTCCCGTGCATTGGCCAATTTGAGTTGGAATTCAGTCCCATAGGGGGGGGGGAAGTTGAGGGTATAGGCCATGCGCCGCCCTGCCCAACTGACCCTTCCCGGTAGCGGTGGCTCGATCACCAGGTTCTCCTCCACACTGGTGGTGTCCATTGGACGGGTAAAGGTAAGGATAAAGGCGGTATCGTCTACGCCAATTTGGCGATCCTGCCAGGTAAATTCACGCACCCTAGGGGCGACTTGCTCTCCCTGCCATAGTAATAGGGCAATCAGGCAACTCAGCACCAGCATCAGACTAATGGCAGCGCGATCGAGGGGTTGCCAGGTGAATTTTGCAGACATGGGCGCGTCAACCATCTGTTAGCGATGGCCACAGGGAACTATTGCCCAGGATAGCGAGAGATCGCCCCCAACGGCTGCAAAACCTGAGTGGCAAAGTCGCTACACTGGGGGGCAGGATAGGACTCTGGGGGGCACCACGGACTATGCTCCAACTTAAACGCTGGCAATGGGTAGTTCTCGCTGCCCCGATCGCCGCGATCGTCCTCTTTGTCTTAACAGCGGCAGGCCAACAAATTCACCAATGGGGTTTGAATTGGATTTGGGGCGTGTTCATCCTCGTATTAGTCGGCTGGCGTTGGCTATTGGTGCATTGGACACGGACACAACTAACCGCAATGCCCCCTGGATTGCCCCCCCTGCCGACCATGACCGTCACGGCTGATGACACAGCCACACCCAGTCCTGAAGCGGCCCAGCAAGCCGAGCAGGCGATCCAAGCAATCCTCGAGGCAACGCGCCAAGATCGCCCCCTGTGGGAGGATTGGCCCACCTTTTGGCGGCGGTGCCAGGACGTGCTTACCGCCGTTGCCCACGTCTACCACCCCACGGTGAAGTATCCCCTGCTAAATATCTATGTTCCTGATGCCTACCAATTGCTGCGGGGAACGGTAGAGGATCTCGATCGCTGGATGCAACCACTGCAACCGATTTTGCAGCAGGTGACCGTGGGGCAGGCATACCAAGCCTATGAAATGTATCAGCAGTTGGAACCCTCGGCCCGAAAAGTGTTGCAGGTGTGGAACTGGTCCCAATGGTTGTTCAACCCGGTGGCAGCGGCGGCCCGCCAGTTCAGCCAAAAGTCGAGCGATCAGGCAACCCAGCAATTAGTCGTGAACTTGGGGCAGATGCTCCGGCAAGCGGCCCTCCGCAACCTTGGGCGGCAAGCGATCGCCCTCTACAGCCGTACCCCCCTGACCGAACCAACCGCCACCTTGCC
>NZ_JBRCAD010000078.1:0-18233 GCF_053493415.1 Trichothermofontia sp.
CCAGCCCCCAAATCCGCCAATTACGCGGCGGCAGTTACAGCCATTTTGCGGGAAATGTTACCGCTCTTTAAGCAAGGGGCGACGGCCCAGAATCGCCAGCAATTGGTGGGCCTGTGCGATCGCTTGGCCCAGATTGCCCCCAAGACCGGCACTTGGCAAACCCTCATTCAAACCGCCAAGGTGGCGATCGCCAATCCGGATAATTCCTACCAAACCCTCGCCCCCTTGGTCGTCAAGGATCTCAAACAAGGGGGAGATTTCCTACAGGTTGGACGCGAGGCCGACATTGCCGCCAGTCCCAGCCTACAAAAGCTGGCGGTCCAGCCCACGCTGGAACCAGCTCAGCCCCAATACATCACGGTTCCCCTCGAACCTAGGGCTGCGGCCCAAGCCCTAGTCAAGGCATTCAACCGGCAACAATTGGTGCAATTAGCCCAACTCCTGGTCAAGGTGATTAAGTCCTAGATCCGAGTGGTGGCAGGTCTGTTGCGTTAAGGCCGCTAGGGCGGCGGAGAGGGTTACAGGGGCCGGAGCGGGTTGGCTCAGACGACGCAGGGTACCTGGTAGACTCGCCACGGCGAGCGCCGTTCGCTTCCGTATGGCGGCGAGGGTGTCGGGGAATTGGGCATCAAAGTTGGGCAGCCGTTTCCCCTGGTGCATCACTGGCGCGAGCAGAGGGGTTTCCCCTAGGAGGGGCACTTCAGCGGCTAGACCCAAGCGATCGCGCAGGGGATCAAGGCGGCGGAAGATTTGCTTACGACCGGGGTAGGTAATTTTTTGGCGCGATTCCTTCATCACCGGCCTGCCATCGATCTCCACTAATTTATAAACACCATTCACGGCATACCCCGTCACGAGGCGAGTACCAATGCCATAGCCATCAATGCAGGCTCCTGCGGCCAGCAGTTTGGCAATTTCCCACTCATCCAGATCCCCGCTGACCACAATGCGCACCGTGGGCAGGAGGTCATGCACCTGTCGTGAGAGGCTCGCCAGATCCCCAGAATCCAGGCGCACGCTCCTCAGGTTGGGGTTGCCTGCGGCAAGCTGGGTGGCAAGGCGCTGAGCGGCGGCGATCGTATCGTAGGTGTCGATCAGCAGGGTAGCTTGGGGAAAGTAGCGATGGAAGGCGGCAAAGGCATCATCTTCGTTACCCTCTAGGGCCGCGATCGCCATCACGAGGGCATGGGCCATTGTGCCTTGAGGACGTTCCCCCAGTTGGCAAGCGGCTAGGACGTTGGAGGTGCCATCCATGCCCGCAGCGAGGGCAGCCCGTGCAGCCAGGAGAGCAGCTTGGGGACCAAAGGCCCGCCGGGTGCCAAATTCCAAAAGGGTAGCAGTGGGACCAGCGACATCGCGGATACGGGCAGCGCGGGTAGCCACCAGGGTTTGGTAGTTGATCGTGTTCAGCAGATAGGTTTCCAGCAGTTGGGCCTGCCAGAGGGGAGCCTCGATCCGCAGCAGGGGTTCGTTGGCAAAGACGACCGTTCCTTCTGGCACTGCCCAGACATCCCCCGTAAATTGGGCTGCCGCCAGCAGGGACCAGAAGCGATCGGGGACATGGGCGAACTCGCCAGTGGCCTGCAAGGCGGCAATCTGGGCCGGGGTGAAGTGCCATTGCTCCAGATAGGTCAGAACGTCGGCCAACCCCATCGCAATCAGGTAACCAAAGTGGGGCGGTAGTTTACGGGTAAACAGTTCAAAACTGGCGGGACGGTGCTCAATCCCTTCACCCACATAGCAGGCGGCCATCGTTAGCTCATAGAGATCGGTCAAAAGACTTAAGTCTTCCGCGTGTAGGCTCAGGGCACGATCGCGCATCAGTTAGCTCCCAACCAAATCTAAAACCGAAGAGGACCGACCTCCCAACCCGGGAGCAGGTGAGCAATCCGGGCTAGGCCAGTGCGGGGATATTTCTGCACGTTAAGAATTTATTTATGTCACTTTACATTCCGTCACCCTTGCCCCGCCCCCCATATCGCCGATAGCCCCCTAATCTGACAGCGGGAATACATTTGGTAACAAATTCTGTAACAAAATGGGCAATGGATGCCAACATCCCATCTACGACAAGGGGAATTTTTAGAAAACTTAATGAAAAGTCTCAGCAAATGCGTCTACGCTAGCAGTTTAGGTGAACCATCAGCAGGTTGGGGGCGTCCCCGCCGACCTATCCCTATTATTGGCTTATCGGGTTGGAACGTTAGCATGAGCATCAATTTAGCAACACTGTTGCGCGAAGGGACCAAGAAGTCCCACACAATGGCTGAGAATGTCGGCTTTGTTAAGTGTTTCCTCAAGGGGACGGTGGAAAAGTCTTCCTATCGGAAGTTGACGGCTAATCTCTACTTCGTCTATACCGCTATGGAAGAGGAGATGGAGCGTCACAGTCAGCACCCGATCGTCTCCAAAATCTATTTCCCGCAACTGAACCGCAAGCAAAGCCTAGAGCAGGATCTCCACTACTATTTCGGCGCAAATTGGCGAGACGAAGTCGCCCCCTCCGCAGCGGCCCAAGCCTATGTGGCGCGGATTCGTGAGGTGTCGGCAACGGCTCCGAAACTGCTGGTTGCCCATTCCTATACCCGCTATTTGGGTGACCTGTCGGGCGGCCAAATCCTCAAGGGGATTGCCCAGCGAGCGATGAACCTGCCCGAAGGGGAAGGGACCGCCTTCTACGAATTTGCATCGATTTCAGACGAAAAAGCGTTCAAGCAGTTATACCGTCAACGGCTAGATGAACTGGATATTGATCAGGCAACAGCCGATCGCATTGTCCAGGAAGCTAATGACGCCTTTGGCATGAACATGAAGATGTTCCAGGAGCTAGAGGGCAATTTGATCAAGGCGATCGGGCAAGTCCTGTTCAATTCCCTGACGCGCCGTCGTACCCGTGGTAGTACCGAGTTGGCCACGGCGGAAGCGGAATAGGCGAGGCTGGATTAGGGTCGCTAACTAAAAGGCGATTGGCTATTTAATCAGCTCTTTTGAGTGTTGGGAATTCTGACAGTGGGGCAGGCATCATGCCTGCCTTTTGCGCGAATAGCCTCATTTGGGTGTCAATTGCCTGGTTCTGTGCTGAATCGTGGTTAATCACATTGGGCATTGCGGGCGGTGCGGGCCGTACCGAGGATAGTGGAAATAAAGACACAGCGTCTGGGGGCAGTTTGATTTTTCGGGGCGATGACGATGCGACCGGTGCCTAAACCACCGCCGCTAGCACCAGCACCGCTGACCCGGCCATTAGCTAGAAAACGGGAACTTCGGTAACCGTTTCGCAGGGGCAAAGTCGCGTGGGTAATTTGAATTTCATGTGAGACTTCCCCAGCCAGCGGACGCCAGCGGGGATCATTGCCAGGACAACCGACCGGGTCGGTGAGGGTTTGGGCATGGATCAGGGTTTGGACTTGGCCATTTTGGGTACGGAAACAAACCTGCCAGTCACGAAGATCCCGTTGGGCATTGTATTGGGCTTCGCGGAAGCTGGCGAGGATGACCCGTTGGGCGGTGTTGACCCGCTGACGATCGAGGAGGGTTTTCCAGGTGGGGGCAACGATCGCGGCGAGGATACCCACAATGGCCAGGATGATGATGCTTTCGAGCAGGGTGAAACCTTGGGTTGCACCGGACGACTGGCGCGGTAGGCCGGGAGGCGGGACGGGCGTCATATCAGTTGGGTAGATGCGTGGTAGATGCGTGAAGGTGGGTGGTGGCGGATACCGATGGATGCAGGGCCAATCGGATCAGTTGGGTAGATGCGTGGTAGATGCGTGAAGGTGGGTGGTGGGATACCGATGGATGCAGGGCCGCTCGGACCGATTAATCGCTCCACTTCTCACATAAGCTTCTTTGATTTACCCAACAACTAACGTCACCCTAATGATCACGCTGACCGCACCTCACTCGCACAAGCTAACGAGAAGCGGGTTGGGTTCAACGGGAGAAAGGGATGAAAAAGGTTGAAAACGATTGAAAATGGTCGAAAAGCTATGGTAAAACCACCCCGAAGCTGAGGTGATTTACGTTAATCCTAGGGGTGAGTGATGAATCCTAGGGGTGAGTGATGGCGGGGATCTACCGCAATTCTACGGAAACTTATAGAAACCTATATCTGGCAAAGATCATCCCGACCGGTTCGGGGGACGCCCGATCGGGTGCTAAGCACCATACAGCGGCAGGAACAATTCTGGCCGTTGGGAAGGCCCTGTTTGTCGTGCTGGTTTTAGTCTGGAAACGACTATAGCACTTCCATATTTAGTGAGGTACAGACAAGGAGCTTAAGCCCCTTGTTTACCAGGCTTGACAGTACTTCATTAGGGAGGGAACGGTTGTAAAGTCGTGACTACTCACTGCCACGACGTTAGTCGTGACTACTAACGTGGCGAAACTTTAAGGCTTACTGTACTAGTTGCAATCCGCATCCCGGCCCGATCGCGCGGCCCCCAGGATGCTCGGTAAGATGACGCAGCGGCGAGGTCCGGATTGATTCCGGGGGGCAAAGGTAATGCGTTCGTTATTACCGACGATCGTGCCTGTAGCGGCCCCCTCGGCGCTTAAGCGCCCATTAAAGTCGAAACGCACACTGGCCATCCCATTGCGCAGGGGCAGATTGGTGTTGCTGGCAAAAATTTGGATATCTTTAGAGGTTTCGCCCGCCAGGTAGCGCCAACTGGGGTTATTCGTCGGGCAGTTTAAGGGATTACTGGGCGGCGCGATCGGGTGTACCAGCACTTCAACTCGATTATTGTTCGTGCGGAAACAGGTTTGCCAGGGACGAATATCCCGTTGTGTGTTGGCCTGAGCTTCCCGGATAGCCGCGAGGGCATCCCGTTGGGCTGTGGCTACCCGTTGGCGATTCATTACCGTTTGCCAGGCTGGTGCAGCGAGTGTTGCCAACACGCCTAACATCACGACGGTGACGAGGAGTTCGATCAGGGTGAATCCCGTCGTCGTGGCAGCAGGAGGAATAAAACGCTTAGGGATGGGCAGCATGGTGGTGCGTGTTAGTTATTGGTAGGGGGATTGTTCTCGGGATTACGGCGGAAGACACTGCGGATTTGGGCGCGAGCTTCCAGGCTGGGTAAGTAGCTCGGCGAGCGACTGGCGGCGGAGAGACCGGCACGGGTTGTGGCATTCCCCCGCAGGAACACCTGGACATCCTGCATAAAGTCGATCGAGGTATCCTGGGGTGGTCTGGCAATGCAAGCATAGAAGCTATCGCTAGCCGTGTTAATAGCTGGGTTGAGGGGCGATCGGCTATAGTCGGCTGGGCAGGGAATATCGTTGGTGGGCGCAGTGGCTGCTGGGTAGAAGTCTACATAGTCAATCAGAACATTGCTGTTACCGTTAATATTGCACCCATTCGCCACCGTGCCATCTTGGCATTCCCAGACCAGGAAATTGGGATCGCTGGGGTCATTGGCGTAGTTGGTTGCCATCGCGGGTGACGTGGACAGGCCAGCATACTTGCGAAGCTGATAGCGGACCAGCCGAGCAGGTCCGCGCCACTGGGTACCATCGTTGTTGCGCCGCAGGGTATAGAGCACCAGCGTCATCGCATTACGGGCAACATTCGCTGTCAGACATTCACCCTGAGCATCGGCAGGGAGAGCACCGCAGTTATTAGCAGCGGGTAGGGGATCACTGGTGGTATAGGGCAGGGCTTCGTATTTCCAGAAGGCCAGAACGGGGATGTTATTGGTATTGTTATTAGGCAGGCCCAATCCCGCAGTCAAGGTGGTGGTGCGGCCTGGACAGTCGCTACTGACCAGCGTGTTGAGACAGCCGCCAGGATAGACATAGATGGCTTCCTGCAAATCTTCCCGGATGAAGTTGAGGGCCAGGGACATTTCCTGCTGGGTTTCGGTCCGGGCGACATCCCGCTGCTCGGTTTCCAACACTTGAGTCATGAGGTAGAGCAGGCCGGAGAGGGCCATGAAACCAATAAAGGCCCCAATCAGCAGTTCAATGACGGTGAAACCGGTTGACCCGTGCGGCTGGGGAGACCGTTGCGTCCGGAGCCAGAGATACAGGAGGCGATGCCAGCGGTGGGTAGTCATGGTTAAGGCGGGGACTAGGGTGAGGTCATTTAGTTTAGGGGACAACCAGTGGTACTCCCAGGAGTGCTATTGTTGAGGGCGCAGAGGCGGCGGAGGCCGGACTCGCTGGTGGTGCTGAAGTCACTGCGAGCAACTGGTCCGTAAAGCACAGCCAGGGGTGCCCGCAGGGATTGGGCGGCAGGGCTGAGGGATAGGCCACTGGTTTCTGTCTGAAGGTTGCCAGCATTTTGCTGGAGCGCCTGGATGGGGTAGACACGGACCCCTAGGCGGTAGGCAACCGGGAATTTGTTGGCACTGCTCCCGGCAGTCCCATCTAGGTTAAAGACTTGGGTCCGGAAAACTTGCATCCCCAGGACAGGAGCACCCCCATCGGGATTAGGAACTGGGCACCAACTCAGGGGAGTGGTGGGTATCTGGATATTGCCTATGGTTGTGCAGCTTGGTGTAGCGCTAGTCGGGGCACCAACAGCCTGAGGATTGGTGGCATTAGCGCTCACGGCGGGGGGCAACTTGGGGTTAAGGACAGTTGCTGCGGTTTCCCGATCGATCAGTCGTCGGTTGCGATCGACCTCCGATTGGGCCACTTTGATCGCCTGTTCAACGCGGAAGTTTTTGACCCGTGTGGCAACCGCCAACACCAGGGGCGGGGTAAAGGCCGCCATGACCGCCGCCAGAATCAGGATCGCGACCAGCGGCTCTAGGAGCGTAAAGCCCTGCTCGGTAGACCGGCGTTGAACTAAGGGTTGCATCGTAGACCTCCAGGTAAACCGCTCGTGGATTCGGAACGTGGGGTAGGCATTTTGCGGGGTAGGATTTTGGGATTTTAGATTTTGGGATTTTAGATTTGCTGGATGTTGTGGGGTAGGCATCCTGCCTGCCTAGGGGGGCTAAGCATCCTGCCTGCCCAGGAAACGGGGACAGCCGAGACGGCTATCCCACAAGGAGGCAACCTAGTTACACGGGAAGTTAATCGCTCGCCGTAACGTACACACATAGGGATCGGTGGCCGATAGCTCACGATAGAACTCATCCCGATTGAGGGTGGGGGCAGCCATCCGCAGGGCCACGGGCGTCGCTGGCGCATACTGCAAGGCCACATCATAGCCCCAAAGCCGGTTAGGTGCCCCATAGTAGGTAATCCATTCGTTACCACTCCCGCCACCTGTTATCGGTGTTGCCCCTGGCTCCCAGCTATCCTGATCAAAGGGTCCCGTCGCATAGTTGGAGAAATTCAACTGCATCAGCGTGCCACTGATGAATAGATTACGGTTACCCCAGTTTTCCAGGAAACGTGGGAAGTTATGCAGCCCCCCGTAGGCATTCCCCCGCCGCGACGGCGTAATCCCACTGATGAGCATGGCATTCACCCGTTGGTTGTCGGTGGGCGTGATCAGTTGTGGACGGGCACCCTGGAAGGTCAAGAATGACCGGTTGGCAGGAGCACCGCTCACGGTATCCGTGGGCGCAGGCAGATCGAGCATCTCACGACCATACTCTTGGGGAATCCCTCCCGATGCGGTACAAGCGGCAAACCCATACCCGGTGGTCAGCAATTGCCCAGCTGTGGTCTTGCAATAGAGGGGGAAACCCCGTCGCGAGATTTTGATCGGGGAGGCATACCGATCTTGGTTGGTATACAGCCCATCCTCCCGCACCCAAGGCAGATCGCTGGTGTTGGGACGGTTCAAGCCACCTCGGAAGGAATTAGCGCCGAGTGGATTGGTACTGCGAATCCCTAGGGCAAACCAACCGTCGTTGAAGGCGCTCGACAAGATCGTGATCCCATCGGCGAGGATTTCAGTGGGCCGCCATTGATCATTAACACCGGCAAAGGGCGGGGAGTTTAAGGTAGTACGCCCGTAGAAGCCACTGAAAGTCCAGGGATTCGGTAGGAGTTGGGTAAATTCCTCAATCAGGGTTGTGCCAGAGCGGTGGCCATTAAATTCATCCCCATCGGTCATGACGTAAACCGGGCTATCGGAGATGAAGGACATCCCCCGCATTTGGAAGTCAGCCGGAGGATCGGGGATGCGGCGCAGGTCAGAGCCATTCCGCAGGCGGAACCCGTGGGGACGCCGATCGGGATCAGCGTAGGCATCTACCGACTTAATCGAAATCCCCTGATTATGGCTGCCATCGCTCAGGTAGACCGGTGGATCTTGGGGAGTCGCGCTGACCGCATTCATCAGGCATTGGGGGCGTCCATAGAGGCTCGTATTGTTTTCTGGGAAGACGGTTTGGCAATTGGCAAACGTAGTGGCCCGTGGCCGAGCGATCGCATCTTCCCGCACCGCATCTTCCCGGAACGCATAGACAATTCCCGAATTAGACAGCCAGCTTTGGGCTTGGCCTACATTAAAGCCCGTCCCACTCGTCGTGGTGCGCCGCAGGAGATCCAGATCAACATCCAGGACCCGCACGGGCATCATCTCACGGGCATTGAACATCCCCTTATCCAGGAAGGAAACCGCCAGGTTCGGTGCAGTGGCCACTGTGGTGTTGGGATAGTTCACCACCAAGGTATTGCGCCGATTGGTGAGGGTCGTCGTTTGCGGGGTGACCCAGTTGGCGACGGTTCTAGGGGCCAGGGCAATGGTTTCGGGATTAACCGCCTGGTAGGTATAGCTGCCGTTGATATCGGCATGGCGCGTATACCCCGTCGCCTGATCAATATAGGGTTCGGTGGTCGGTTGCAAATGGTTGATACCGCCACTGGCAATATCGTTTGCCCCCCCATGCCCATGATTAAACATGGGGAACAGGTAATAGAGCGAGGGATATTTAATCGGGTTCTGAATCCCGCAAATCACCAGGGCCAACCCCAGACGAGCACCGGAGTTACCAGAAGCCAAGGCTCCTTGGGCAAAGAGACGAGGATCGCAGGATACTTTGAATTTGTCACCGGGATCAATTTGGCCAGCGTTCACCTGATCCCCACTACCCGTTGTGGTTGGGTTTGACCAGATACCACTTGTGGGGTCGTAGTTGCCACTCAGATCTTCCGAGGCAAAGCCCTGCCTAAAGCCCAGCTTGCGATCGCGTTCCACTTGTGGGCCAGCCACGAGTTGGGTGAGGGATGCCTTCTCTTCTGCGGTGAGGCCCGGTATCGCGACTAGCCATTCCTCCGTAGTGAACTGGGAAAAATAGTTCATGGGATGGAAGGCCAGATGGGTATCGTTCTGGGCAATGCTGTTGGGATTGATCGGCGGGCACCCCGTCCAACCTGCCGCCGTATCCCAGGCCGAAGCCGGTGCATCCGCCGCGATGGTGGTGCCGTCTGGCCGGGTGATCGTCCCCGTGGACCGGCACCGCCCGGGTGCTTGATAACTTGCATCGCCTGGTATCGGGCGGCCAATCATCGGCGACCCATTACTGATCACGTTTGAATCAATCAGTTGCCGCAACTTATTCCCAAAGGTTGTCCAGTTAAGGGTCGAGTTAGTCAGGACGGCGGTGAAGATATCGTTCTCCAAACGCAGGTTGTGGGCCAGCATTTGAATTGTGCAACTGGCGGTGTGGAGGGTGGCCTTATCAGCAGGGCTAAGGTCGTTGTAGTTAATATTGGTCTCACCCTGAAGCCCGTTCAACCGGTTCATAATCCGGCGCAGGTTCGAGAAATTCCCGAACATGGTCAGGTTGGGATAGGGATGGGCCACGGGGCCAACGCTGGGCACTGCTGCATCGCCCGTTGCATCCTGGCGCGGGGGGAACGCCCCATAGCGATCGCCGGCAAAGTAGGCCAGGTTGGTCAGGGCTTTGTTGAGATTACTGGTGGGGCTATCGATCGCGGTCCTGAAGCCAGCTTCCGTGCCATCGGGTCCGGGCGGGTTAAATTCCCAGCCATTGGTGCCCTTCCCGGTTAAAAAGCTGGTGTAGACATTGGGGGTGGTCACGCCATTGATGGTACTGGTGGCGGCCATCTTGGGAGCCAGATCAAACCGAGTACTGCGCTCGATCGTCCCGGCCAAGTCGTTGTTGATATCCGTGGAGACGATATCCCTGGAGGTCCCTGGATGGGCCGTTGCCGCAATACAGGCGACGGGGAATTGGCGGGTGCTGCTGGCTGTATGGTAGACCGCCATCGCTTGCACTGCCGCCAGGTTGTCCCGTAGGGCACGCCATTGGCGTTGTTCATGGGCGCGGGTGGCCATTGAACTCCCCGCCGCTGCGTTGGGGGGAGGCGGGTTCAGGGGATCGGCGTTGACATCAGCCTCACTCGTGGCAGATTGCCAGCCATTCATATTACCGAGTTCCAGCCGTTCGCCCACAATAATGCGCAGGCCCTCATTCATCGCCCGCCGTTCCCAGTAACCATCCAGGCCCACATTGGCCGGATCACCGGCGTTGCCATTGGGATCAGGGGGCGGCTCATTGCGAATGAGGTCGGCATCGGTAATCGTGCTCCCTTGTTCCTCCGTAAACGTCGGGGCTTCACACCCATTCGCCCCCTGGACGGCAGGAAGATAGCTCGGCTTCGGCCCGTAGCGATTATCGGCCCGGAAGGTATCGTCCACATAGGGGGGGCAAATCGTTTTGGAGACAATGACCCGCTGTTTCTCCACCAAAAGACTCGCTGACCAAGTATTGGCTATCTTGCCGCTATAGGTGATCGCGCTATTCCGGGGCAGGGTCTTATCTTGCGTGACAATTTGCACGGGGTCAGCAGCAAGGGCCAAGGGTGAAATCCCCGATTGATCGATCGAATCGCTGCTGTTGGTGACATTAACGAAGCCGTTATTATTGGCATCGACGGGGGCGATCGGGGTGCCGGGATGCAGGTGGACTCTAACGGTGCCACTCAGATTCCAGTTGTCATCCCGCATCGAACCAATGCCAAATAGCCCGCCGGACGCAATTTCCGAGTTTTCCACGGGCATATAGTAGCAAGACCGAGGGGAGCTGATGAGGTATGAGGTGAAGGTGTTATTGGCTGTGATCAGCGTGGTACCCGCCGAGTAGGTGCGGCCATTCCAGTTAAAGTTGGGACCGGGGAAAATTTCGAGGTCGTAGCGGAACCAGGCCCCATAGGTATTGCCCGGTTTGATTTCCCGATCCTGTTGATATTGCAACGTTGCGATCGCAGGATTCGCGGGGTTTGTGCTGGGGTTACCATCCGTTAAGGTTGATGGCACCGCGATCGCCATCACCTGGAATGCCCGTTTACTGTTCCCCGTTGAACCAATATTAAACCAACCATCCGAGGGTAAGATCGCCGCTCCCCCCCCGCCCGTTGCTGCCCCGCAGGACGGAGCCGACGCGATCGGGCCATTGCGCACAATCAAGTTGTTCGGCTTCGCGGGCGTCGTGGTCTCATCATCATAAACACTGGCCACCACCGTATTGCCATTGCGTCGGGCCACATTAAAGAAAATGCCATAGACCATTGTGGTATTGGTGGTTGGATCGGTAAACCGCCACATGGGGACCCGGTGCGCCGGATCATTAGCATTACTGCCGATCGTGTTGTCTTGATTAAAATCCAGGTTAATTTGCGACTCTGTAACCCACTCCTCATCTGGCAACTTGTAGAGATTGATGAGATCACTGGGATTGGGGGTTCCCCCTTGGCCATTATTGAGCAAAATTCCCGCAATTTGATCATCCCGAATGCGTCCTGATGGGAGCCGGGCATCCTTGGTGAACATATATTCCAGTTTGGCCTTGGCCCGTTCAATCGCCGGGGTAGCGGCATTGGCGATCGCGGCCTGTTGCCGTGCGCCCGATACCTGGGCCGTGCGGTTAAAGGAGCGGAAGACCATTGCCCCCATCACCATCACGGTGGCCAATAACACGAAGATCATCGTGGGTAACACAAACCCACTACTCGCAGTTGCCGGTTGGCGATGGGGAGGGGTCGATGCTCGATAGTGAATTAGCCAGAACCGTAGCAGCCAATGGTGTCGCTGCTGAATTTCCTGTTGTTGTTTTAGGGGTAGCGATTTCCCAAATTTTCGGTTCAACATAGCACGATCTTCCCGGATGCTAGTGGCCATTAACTGAAAACAAACCTGAATAGGCGATCAAACCCAGTCACCGTGATCGGTAAAAATTCACCAGACTTTCACAAAATTCGGTCGAGAAATATCCATAGTCGGGTCGCCACCCTAGTCCTAACACTGGGACTTTGCAGATTACACCCGTAGGAATACGACACTGCCATTGTTATGATGGGAACTCCTTCCGTAAACTAACGGAAAATTCCCCCAAACAACGCTTACCCAACGTAAATACATCAACAAGAACCTGGGTTCCTTGTCGTCTCGCCATCCCTGATGATGAAATTTTCATAAAGCTGGCGATCTGGCTAGAGGATACCCCCCTTTGCCTAAAAAGCGATCGCACCGAGCGTAAATGCTAGGGTCGTTGATGATTCGGTTTCCAGCGTCCGCACTCCCTGGGGATTGACGCAGGACGCCTAGCCGCCATTCCCCCATCCCCCGACTTGTGTCAATGCACCCCGTTGCGCTCGCCCCCAGGGGCAACTCAACGTCATAAGCAGCAAAAACAGACAGAAAACCCGACCGATCGTTCAACGGACAATCCGTGGGGTCTTCTGTCATACCTCTATATTAATTAAGCGTCAGGATAAACGACAGCGATCGCTAGCGCGATCAACAGTGATTTAAATCAATCCCCGCTTCCTTCGCAAAAGCGGTAATCCCTTTTTGGTTCAGGGTTTTGATGGCCTTGGTGGAAATCCGCAGTTTCACCCAACGATTCCCCTCCGGCCACCAGATGCGCTTCCACTGCAAATTCACTTCTTGAAGCTTCTTGGTGCGACGGTGCGAGTGGGAAACGGCATAGGCATTATTGGCCTTTTTCCCGGTCAGTTGGCATTGGCGTCCCATGAGTCCGGTCCTAGTCTCGTAAATTAACTGCAAAACTAACATTGTACAGCAGACGGGGGGCTTGGCTATCGGCCAAACACGGTGGTAATGGCCGTTCCCAGGTAATCCCCCAGCGATCGCAGGGCAAATTGGGGCAGGGCCAGCATCCGCCGCCACCGCCAGGGTTCCTGGTAGAGGCGATAGAGCCATTCCAAATGGTACTGACGGAACCAGGCCGGTGCCCGTTCTTTGACGCCAGCCCAAACGTCAAAACTGCCACCCACGCCGATCCAAATCGCATCGGGACACCGCGATCGGTGCTGGGCGATCCACAATTCCTGGCGCGGCACCCCTAACCCAACCAGGATCACACGGGGACGCAAGTCAGCTAATTGTTGGTGGAACTGGTCTTGTTCCGTCGGGGATAGATAACCATGTTGGGCAAGGGCGATCGTCAGACCGGGCACCTGCGCTTCCCAATAGGCCGCTGCCGCCGCCGCTGTGCCGGGGGTTCCGCCATAGAAGACCACGGGATAGGCATTCTGACCCTCCTGTCGGTGGGGCGTCTTTTGTTGCCAGCAGCCCACTTGGGTGAGGAACGCACCCGCCAGTTCAATCCCCGGTGTGCGTTTGACCCGCTTACCCCGTAGCCACAGGTGCCACACCACTCCGGCCCCATCGGGAATAACCAGATCGGCCCGACGAATAATCGCTGCCAGTTGGGGATCTTGGGACGCCTGCATCGTCATCTCCGCATTCAGGGTGACGACGTGTGCCCCCTGGCCTGTCGGTAAACACGCTTCCAGCCATTGCCCATAGTCAGCCGCTAGGTGAACCGGCAGTCCCAGGACGGAACCCACCGCTAACGGGTCTGGGGGCAGCGCAACCGCAGTGAAACTTGACATTGAACTTCAGGGTGAATAGGGAAAGAATAAAAAATGTAACATTCTAGCTTCGCGTCTCCCATGATAAAGGACAGCACCCACGCTGAAAAGGCAGAAGGCAGAAAGTCGCAGGCTGAAGGTCGAATGGTTATGGATACCGGGGAAAATATACCGCTTGCGCGGATAACCAGCGTAATTGCGTCGGTTGGGGTAGGTGGACGGTCCCCATGCCCAGGAATCGAGGTGTCCTGGTGGCGGGCGGGAGACCCTGGTGGCGGGCAGGCGAGACGCCTACCCCACAAGCACTGGGGCTGGGAGCCGTGACCCTGATCACGGGGCTAGGGCTTGGGAGTCACACAATCCTTTATCTAGGCATCACAATAATCCCCCGGTTGGGATCACCGCTAAACCTGGAGAAAATCACGACAACTGGTACAGTCAGTCACCCAGCGATGGAAACTTTGGCAGCACACTATAGGAAGTGACGTTAATGATTGAGTTCAGGTTGCGGCATATGGAAAGACTCACGATCGAATTACTACCCTCTGCCCTCTCGGAGCTTTTTGCCGATGTCAGCCTGTCCCGTGAAGTCACGATCGCCGACAGTTACGGGCTGCTGGCGGCAATTCTGAATGATTCCCTGTCTGAGGAAGAGCGGCAGTCTGTCGATCGCCTCCTGCGAGCAGTCCGGGGTGGGCGGGTCTGCAAAGTGAATAAATTATCGGCTTTGGCCAAAGGCTAGGCAAGGGTAAGTGCTTATACTTAGGACATTTCAGCCAATTTTGCCGCTTTGATCATCCGCCTGATTTTTAAACATGGCTGTTTTCACCAAGATGCATTAACATAAGACGAAAAATTTCCCAAGGGGTCATGCAAACGAGTACACAGACTGAATTTATTAGTTTCTTGCAGGAGGAACTGGCGATTCCCTCAACGGAGATCGATTTGGTGTTGCGCCGTCTACACTCAGACCAGGATCTCAGCCAGATTCACATGATCCTTTGGCAGTATGGCCTGTTGACGCTACCCCAATTGAACCAGGCATTGGATTGGTTGGAAGCCAGTTAGGGTTGACGGGTGGGGTAATGCCTTGAGCCGCTTCAAGTCAGGCTTGCGATTCCAGCTTTTTTTGAATATATAGATAAACAACGGTTCCCCAGCGATCGTTTGGCGCAACCCTTGGCCGATCGCCCCCACGACATGACAAGCTGAGAGGATGGGTTAAGTTACGGGCCACGGGTTAGTCTCCGCCCGATTGGACACTTGCCACCCAATAGCAGCGTGGGAGTTAGGGAAAATGGCAAAGCGACCCCGAACGATTCGGCATAGTGAATTACTGAACCAACTGGTCATCGATCGCACCACGATGGAGGAGTTGGGCCAAATTGAGGTGGTGTGGATGTATCCCCAGGTGCATCGGGTTTTGGGGTTTGTCTGCCATTCTGGTTTTTTAGGTAAACAGAAGGCCGCCTTTAAGCTTAAGCAAATTACGGCCTTGGGGGAGAACAGTGTTCTGGTAACAGCCAAGCCCACGGCAACCGATGCGGAGCGGGTACGCCAACTGGAATCCTTAATTCACTGCGAGGTGTGGAGTGATCAGGGCAACCGGGTGGGGCAGATTATTGACTTTGTGTTTGATCTGGAAACTGGCGAAATCCACCACTACTTGCTGGTAACAGGGCGGTTGGCTGCCCTGACGGATGGGATTTACCAACTGCCCCCCCGGAAGATTATGAGTTTGGGTCGCAAGCGGGTGTTGATTGCGGAGGCGACGATCGCGCGACTGGAGCTTTATCAGAGTGGCATTAGGCAGACCTTGACCAAAACGGGGGAGTGGCTCAAGGGAGATCTGGAGCAGGTGACGGAGGAGTTACAGGCTTGGCGGCAGGAGGTGCAAGCCAAAACGCAACAGGTCGGCAGTAAGTTGCAGGGTTGGGTCAGCCGGGTAAAGCGATCGACCCAGGATTGGACCCAGCAAACCCTATCGCAGGCTAAACAATTCGGCGAGACCGTGCACGAAGAAACCCAAACGATCGCCAAGCAGTCTAAGCACCGGAGCCAAACCTGGGTAGAGCAGGTGAAGGAAAGTGGACAAACTTGGCAGCAGCGCCTCAATGATGAGTTTGTGATCAACCTGACGGCAACGGAACAAGCCGAGCAGGCAGCGGCGGCCAAAGCCCGGGCCAATTTGCTCGACGAGGATGATTTTGACTTTGATTTTGAAGATGATGGGAGTGATTCCGTCGCCCCTGCCCATACGTCTGAACCAACCGCACCCCCAACTGACGTACCAGGGGCGACGATCGCTGAAGACGAGTGGGGGGATTGGGACTGGGATGATGCGGCAGCCGCAACTGTGCCAAAGCAGACTAATGCAGAGGGGGTAGCGGGCGATTCTGATCACGCTAGGCGGGGGGGGGAACCCGTTGAGACCAGGGCAAGCGGCACGGCGGACCATGAGGATGAGTGGGATTGGGACGACGAATGGGAGGATGGGACACCGAATCAGGGGTAGAAAGCGTTACAAGGCTTTGTGCGGGTGTATGCCTAGGGTATCGGTGCGGGTGAATGCTCCGATATAATGACTTCAGATTTTTTTAAACCCTATTGTGAAAACCTTAACGCTTCTCGGCTCCACGGGTTCGATCGGGACCCAAACCTTGGATATTGTTACCCACCATCCGGACCAGTTTCGGGTGATTGGTCTGGCGGCGGGTAGTAACGTGGCCTTATTTGCCCAACAAGTTCGCCAGTTCCAGCCAGAGATTGTCGCCCTGCGGGATGTGAGCCAAATTCCTGATCTGCAAGCGGCGATCGCCGATCTCGATCCCCAGCCGATCATCCTGGGGGGAGAAGCCGGCATTGTGGAAGTGGCCCGCTATGGGGACGCGGAGAGCGTGGTGACGGGAATTGTGGGCTGTGCGGGGTTATTGCCCACGATCGCGGCGATCGAAGCCGGAAAAGACATTGCCCTCGCCAATAAGGAAACCCTGATTGCTGGGGGACCCGTGGTCTTGCCCCTGGTGCAAAAACATGGTGTGAAATTATTACCTGCCGACTCGGAGCATTCCGCGATTTTCCAATGTTTGCAAGGGGTTCCTGCGCAGGGCCTACGCCGCATCTGGCTGACGGCCTCCGGGGGAGCCTTCCGGGATTTGCCGGTTGAGAAACTTGCAACTGTAACCGTTGCCGATGCCTTAAAACACCCTAACTGGAGCATGGGTCGCAAAATTACAATCGACTCGGCCACGCTCATGAACAAGGGCCTGGAAGTCATCGAAGCCCACTTTCTCTTTGGGCTAGACTACGACCATATTGACATTGTGATCCATCCCCAAAGTATCATCCACTCGCTGATTGAACTTCAGGATACTTCCGTCTTGGCCCAACTGGGTTGGCCTGATATGCGCCTACCCCTGCTCTATGCCCTCTCCTACCCCGATCGCATTGCCACCCCGTGGGAACCCCTCAACCTGGTGAAGGCGGGCGACCTCACCTTCCGCGAACCCGATCATCATAAATATCCCTGTATGCAATTGGCCTATGCGGCGGGTCGGGCCGGTGGCTCAATGCCAGCCGTACTCAATGCGGCCAATGAACAGGCGGTGGCCCTCTTCCTGGAGGAAAAGATTCGTTTCCTGGATATTCCCCGTTTGATTGAACAAACCTGCGATCGTCACCAACCCGATAACTGTTCCCATCCCTCCCTCGACGATATCCTTGCTGCCGATCAATGGGCACGCCAAGCCGTTGCTGAAGCTGCCCAAGCCCTCAGCCTTGCCGGAACGCACTAGGCTCCCGCACCTTCTACCCAATTCTGACGATGGGCGACATCTTCGCCTCGGTCAGCCGATCGCTTCACTGCTGCTGTCTCCCTGGCAACCGCGTCTAGACGATATCCGGCCCCGTATCTGGCCCGCTTAAAGGCGGGTGAGCCAGTTAATTCATTGATTCTAAGAAGGTTTGAACCTTGCCATCGGGCTTGAGGACTAAACGAATCCGGGGTTGCTTGCCATCCGTGGGGGACACAAAGGGTTCCCCAATCAGAGGCATGCCCGTGCGATCGATATAATTACCTGCGGCCTGCCCTAGGGGAAAAATCCGCTGAATTGAACCATTGGCATTCAGCACCAGGCTATACTCCAGCGTTTGGGAGAGTCCTTCGGGGACCTGCCACTGGCTTTGGAAGTAGGAGCGCACTTCTGCCACTTGGGGAATGACATCAAAGGCGGTACTGGGGGCAGCCCCCGCACTGGCGGCGATCCGACTCTCCTGACTAGCCACGGCAGGGGCTTCATCCGCGACCACGCCCGATCGCGCCGCTGTGGGCGGCGGAGCCGCATTCCGTAAACTAGCCGGGATCTCCGGCAACGGGGTGCCCGATGGTTCAGCCGGAATCGTGATGGTGCCCATTTCACTGGGAGCCGGGAGGGGTGGCGGGGGCGGTGGGGCCATTGCGATAT
>NZ_JBRCAD010000079.1:0-40436 GCF_053493415.1 Trichothermofontia sp.
CCCCCAACCCCTATTCCCCAACTGCTCATGCCCCAAGCATCCCGCCACGCTCCCTGACGGTCACCCGCCAGCCCCAGCCCCCCAGAAATGTATCGCACTTGACCCCACACTCCGATAAACTCAAAACAAAGAGCAATCCAATCCAATCGCTACTGAATTTGCATGGTCTTCGCTGCTGCTGACATGGCTGACGCCGATCGTTCGCCCCAACCTGCCTCTGGCTCAAATTTTGACGTTATTGTTATTGGTTCTGGCATTGGGGGCTTGGTGACAGCCACCCAGCTAGCGGCGAAGGGGGCCAAGGTGCTGGTCCTGGAACGCTATCTCATCCCCGGTGGCAGTGCCGGGTATTTTGAACGACAGGGTTATCGCTTTGATGTGGGGGCCTCGATGATCTTTGGCTTTGGCCAGCAGGGAACAACCAATCTTTTAACCCGTGCCCTAGCCGCCGTCAATGTCAGCCTGGAAACGATCCCCGATCCGGTGCAGATTCACTATCACTTGCCAGGGGGCCTCGATCTCCAGGTCCATCGGGACTACGAACAATTTCTTACTGCCCTCACGGCCTATTTCCCCCACGAAGCACGCGGGATTCGCCAGTTCTATGATGAATGCTGGCAAGTGTTTAACTGCCTGAATGCGATCGAACTCCTTTCCCTCGAAGAACCTCGCTACCTGGCCCGTGTCTTTTTCCAAAACCCAGGGGCCTGTCTAGGGTTAGTGAAATATCTGCCCCAAAATGTTGGCGAGGTTGCCCGCCGCTATATCAGCGATCCCGATTTGCTCAAGTTTATTGACATGGAGTGCTACTGCTGGTCGGTGGTCCCTGCCGATCGCACCCCCATGATCAATGGGGGGATGGTGTTCAGCGATCGTCATTACGGGGGGATTAACTATCCCAAGGGCGGGGTGGGCCAAATTGCCCAGAAACTGGTGGAAGGACTGGTTAATGCAGGCAGTCACATTCGCTATCGCTCCCGGGTCACACAAATCCTGACCACCCAGGGACAGGCAACGGGCGTCCAACTGGCCTCTGGGGAGGTCTATTATGCCCGTCGGATTGTGTCGAATGCCACCCGTTGGGATACCTTCCCGGACCTGCTGCCCACGGTACCTATGCCAGCGGCGGAGCAAAAGTGGCAGCGTCGCTATCAAAAATCCCCCAGTTTCCTGAACCTGCACCTGGGCATTGAAGACCCCCACGGCCAAGTCCTGCCCCCCGGTACGGCCTGCCACCACATTGTGCTGGAGGATTGGCAGAAAATGGAGGACCCGGAAGGCACAATTTTTGTGTCTATTCCCACTCTCCTTGATCCCAGCCTAGCGCCGCCTAACTGCCATATTATTCATACCTTTACCCCCAGTTGGCTGGAGGACTGGCAGGGGTTATCGCAACGGGAGTATGAACGCAAAAAGGAGGCCGCCGCCGAACGGGTGATCGATCGCCTAGAGGTGGTTTTCCCGGGCTTGATTGTGACCCAGGACTACCAGGAAGTCGGGACACCGCGTACCCACCGCCGTTTCCTGGGGCGATCGGACGGCACCTATGGCCCCATCCCGCGCCGCCAACTGCGGGGCTTGCTGGGGATGCCCTTTAATCGCACTGCCATTCCGGGGTTGTATTGCGTGGGCGACAGTACGTTCCCAGGGCAGGGCTTGAATGCGGTGGCGTTTTCGGGTTTTGCCTGTGCCCACCGTATTGCCACCGACCTAGGGTTATGACAGGAGCGCCTTGCCGCGCAAATGCACTGTCAAAGGTGACCCGCGATAGGTTCCCGCTATCTCTACCTCACAGCCGTCGGGTTGGTCGGGCGGACACTCCGGGCACACATATACGGCTCCCCGATATTTCAAGTATTTACCCTTTGCATCCAGGGTAGCTTCCGAATTGGCACCCGCGAGTTCTGCCCCTGTGGGCGCTATGGTTGGCTCTGGCCCTCGTGCGTCCGTTACCGGTTCGGGGGGGACGGGTGAGTGAACTTCGACTCCCCGATACTTCAAGCATTTTCCCTTGGCCTCAAGGGCGGCGGCGATCGGGGATGCGGTCGGCTCTGCCACGGGGGACGGAAGGGTTGGCGTCAGCGTCAGTGCATCTATCCCAGTTCCGGCGGGGACCGGGTGACCTTCCACCTTGGGGATCGAGGCGAGGGCGCGTTGGGCTGCGATTAACCCAGCCAATAACAAGAGGAGCAACACGGGCCAGGGCACAGAAACTAAACCGACCACAATAATCGCAACGGCAGCGATCACTGCCAGAACAGTCATTAGCGGCATCAAAAAAGACATTTGCGTAACCTCAGTTCTCGCAATGAGGAGTTGGGGGACTGATCGCTGACGCTAGGTTGGAGCTAAGGGGACGACCCCACATCTGACGGCCCATCCCCCAAGGGTGTCCTAACACTCCCAACCCTGAGTGGTCATGGAATCCGGTGGGTTATGGGCCACTAACCGCGTTCGCGTCGCATCTCCGCAGGAGAATTGCGCAATTCATAATGACGTTTTTATCCAAGATTTATTGACTTGAACTGACTCGAATAAGCATTAATCTCTAACGTCAGCGATCGGTGAGTACTTGGTCCCTAACTGCATAGTACTCCGATTCTTGGGCGTGGATACTGAATTTTCTGGAAAGCTTGACAGATCTGCCCTAACCGGGTTCAGGTGCGATCGAGATCCTGAAGCGCCAGGGCCAGATCGGCGGTTAATTGGGCGGCCATTGGTTTGCGGGGACCGGTTGTATAATGGGCCACGGCTAAGGGGGAGCCAATTTTGATCGTGATCCCACAGTGCCAGTGGGGAATAGTGTGCCCGTACTGCAAACTGATCGGCACGACCTGAACGTTGGCATCGGGTTGTAAAGTCGCGGCCTGGAGGGCCAAGCGGGCCAATCCCGGCTTGAGCGGATGCACCTGCCCATCCCGGAAAATGCCGCCTTCGGGGAAAATCACCAACATATCCTGCTGTTGTAGGATCTCAATCCCGTGGCGCAGGCTGCTCACCCCCGGTTTACGGGTATCGACGGGGAATCCCCCGGTCTGGCGAATGAACCAGCCCTGTACCCCCCGCACTTCGTCCGCCGTCACCATAAAGCGTAGGTCGCGTCCGGTGGTGGCCCGTCCCACCGCATAGGGGATGACTAACCCATCCCACCGCGATCGATGGGTTGGCGCGAGGATCACCGGACCCTGACGGGGGATATTCTCCACCCCAATGACTTGGATTTTCCCAAAGTAGCAGGGAAGGACCAAGTGCCGCCCCAGGCGATAGAGAACGGGGAATAGCCAGGGCGAAATATGCGATCGGCTAGGGACTTCTGGCCCCGGGGTCAGGTTGAGGGGCAGGCTCAGTTGAGGGGTGGGTTGAGGGGTATGCAGTTGCATCATCATGGGATCGGTCTCACACATCCAACCATGCCTAGGGGCTGTTACCCCGCGAACGGCAATGGGTTAACAACTCTCAGCGTAATCATCCCTTGGCCCGATCGTGCCCCCCTCAGGACACTTTCTGGACTGGCTCAGCCCCCCAGAGGGGCGCGACTGGCGTTGATGACTGGCAGCCACCACCCTGCCTTAACTGGAATTAGCCGAAAAAATACGCAGGGGTTAAGGGCATTCTATCCCCATTAGCAATGAGGCAAAACAGTCGGCAATTCTAAATACTTATCATTTTAGCAAATCGTGTCTCTTTAGGCAGAAAATTTTTGAGTAAACCTGGCTGTCTCACCTTGGGGAAGGTAGGTTTTCATCACTCGTCTGTGGGAATTCAGCATGAATTCCCAGGCTTAAGCTATCGGAAAGATCAATGCTGAGCCATTCATCTCGTACTTGGTTAACTTTAGTTAAAATCCCTTGAAGCTTCAGGAGCCTACCTTTATAGTAGTAATTGAAGCGAAGAGCTTCCCTGGCAGATAAACCCCTAGTAAAGGAGAAAGGTCAATTTCAGTTCTATCTGTCTCGTCTGACAACACTTCTTCCGAAAACTAATAGATCCTCGATTACAACAACAGGGAGCAAACTTACAGGTTGATTTTTCGCCTAGTAAGTCTCCGGGTAGTTACGGAAAAGGGGGGATTTGACTTAGCGAGTAGGACAGGAGTGTTGTTGTTTTAAGGTCTTTTGAAAATCCTACTCAGGCTTTGGGTGGCTGCTTGGATTTAGAGCAGAATTATTGAGCGCGATCGCTACCGCGCTAAGCAGCGAGTGTATTTTTAGGTGCCAAAGTCGCCAGGAGGGGGAACCATATTGGGAATCTCGATGAATTGAGGTTGGGCGGCGGAGCTACCTCAACTGCTTAATAATTGCGTGGGCACCGTTGCGAAAATTGATAGTTTTCGAGGTGCCCGATTGATCGATGGGTTGATTGACGCAAATTGCCAGTTACGGGGATTCCGATTAAAATCGGTTCAACTCTGGGTGGCGCTGACAAGAGGGGTTACCTTGGCTCTGGTTGTTAGTCCCACTGCGATCGCTAGTGTGACACGACAATAGGTGGGCGAATGATATGGCGATTATTGCGCTAAAAGCCTGGTATCTGCGGGAGTATGAACCCCTACGGGAATTGGAAAAACGCCCCCACGATTTGCGGCTGAGTAAGAATAGCCTGCTCAAGTCGGCTCTGCGGGCTGATTTTTTGGATGAGGTTGAGGCCGTCAAGCAAGCTGACTGGTTCCAGCACTACCTGGAGGGGGGCATTGTCGAGTTTTATATTGAAGGGAGTGGTGGCTATAGTATTGCCAATATCGATCTGGTTAGCCATGAGATCTACTTCACGAAGCGGGAGGTCATGGCCCACCTGGAACCCAGTATTTTCTTTTGTTACCAAACGGATTACCCTGAATCGGGCGATCGCATCCGCGCTGAACTGGCGAAAACCCTCAAAACCCTGAACGAAAAATCCCGACTGCCCCTAATACTGACCGAATCCCATCGGCTGGGGGAAGGTCCTGTGCGCCTGAATAGCACCCTAATGCGGAAAATTCGGACCAGCCTGTTGTTTATTGCCGATACCACCCCGATCGCCCAACTGCCCAGCGATCCGCCTCAGGTGTTACCCAACCCTGCTGTCTGTGTGGAAATGGGCTATGCCCTCCACAGCAAGCATTCTGAGCAAATTCTGACGGTTCAAATGGAGCGACCGGACCTGCCGGGACAGTTCCCCTTCGATTTGCCCAGCCAGCAACGCCTCTCCTTCAAAACAGCGGCGGAGTTGCACCGCACCCTCCCAGAGGCGATCGTTGCCCAACTAAAACGTTACAATTTGTTCCCCTAGTTCCATCCCCCCGGCATAATAGGGGGCGGAGCATTCAAGCAGGATAAACCGTTACTATGCCTAAGCCATCGGAATTCGCTGTGCATCTGCTGCTCAAGGGCGGGCACCGGGAGGAGGTGCGTTTCTCTACGATTCAAGAGTTTCAAAAGTGGTACAGCAGCGAATTGATGCCCAAGGCCACCTCGGATGATTTCATTACGGTGCCCATCAAGAACCTGCAAGGGGAGTATATGGTGGCGCGTCCTTCCAGTATTCTCGCGATTCGGGTGGAGCCGGTCTTTAGTTCCAGTGTCGATCGCTTCTAGGTGCGATCGATTCTAGGAATCGTGACGAGATATTCATACCCCTGTCTCCCTAAACCCGTGGGGGGGGATGGGCGGATTCATATAGGTTGTTGCCGTTGGGATCTTGGGGGATGGGCGGGTTCATATAGGTTGTTGCCTTTCTGTCCAGATTTTGTGGCAACCCGCCCCTACATCAACCTCAGGATGTCGTTAGGATGCCTTGCCAATTAGGTTTGTCTAGGGTTATGGGTTAATGCATTGCTGGCTGTTACAGAAAAGGGATGCCAAGCGGACGATCGCGACGGTGCTGATCGGCTTGACTGTGTTTATGGCAGGCACGCACCGAGGGGCCGCAGAACCGCCGCTCCGACCCATGCCCTTGAGCGCGATCGCGGCTGATCCCGCTGAAGTTCCCTTGGGACAGGATGATCGTCTTTGGGGCCAACCGGGGCAACCGGGCGATCGCGCCACCCTGCTGCGGGCGATCGAGCATAGCCTGCGGTACTTGGCCAGCGATCGGGCGGTAAATGATTACCAGAAGATCGATCGCACGGCCTTTGGGACGACCTCAGCCACAGCGTTAAGGTCACGGGTTCGGCGCAGTCTGCAACGGTTTCGGCACCTGGTGATGACCCAACCGAATGCGACGGCGTTGCAACGGGCGGTGGCCCAGGAATTTGTGCTGTACCAGGCGATCGGCAAGGATGGCCAAGGGACCGTTGGCTTTACGGGCTATTTTGAACCCACCTACCGCGCCAGTCGGGTGCCCACTGCGGAATATCGCTATCCCTTGTTCCGCCGTCCGCCCAATCTGGAGCAATGGCCTAGCCCCCATCCCACCCGCCTGCAACTGGAAGGGGCCGATGGTTTGCAATTTGCCCAGGGGCCGTTACGGGGGTTGGAATTGGTGTGGTTGCGCGATCGCCTGGAAGCGTTCTTGGTGCAAGTGCAGGGATCAGCCCGTTTACAGTTAACCGATGGTCGCACGCTGACGGTGGGCTATGCCGGACGGACGGACTATCCCTACGTGGGCATTGGCCGGGAATTGGTGAACGCGGGCAAATTTACCCTAGAAGAACTCACCCTCCCGCGCCTCGTCCAGTATTTCCGCGACCATCCTGACGAACTCGATATCTATCTCCCCCGTAATCAACGCTTTATCTTCTTCAAAGAAACCCACGGTGCGCCCGCGACGGGCAGTATTGGGGTGCCGGTTTTGGCTGGACGCTCGATCGCGACGGATAAGACACTTTTCCCACCGGGGGCCTTGGCGCTGATCCACACGCAACTGCCGGAGGTTGAGGCGGGGGGTGGGTTGGCGCAACGCTTGGTCAGCCGCTATGTCCTGGATCAGGATACGGGGGGGGCGATTAAGGGACCGGGACGGGTGGATGTGTTTATGGGGACGGGCCAGGGGGCAGGCGATCGGGCGGGACTCGTTAATGCTACGGGGCAGCTTTATTATTTGTTGCTCCGGGAATAGGTGGGGGATGCCTTTGTGCCTTTGTGCCTTTAGTTTGATTGGGAACCACTAAGACATGAAGAACACCAAGAGACGCGAAGGAATTTTGGGATTCTAGGCAAAGATACTAAGATGGATGACAACCGAACACTTGGAGGATACGGCTCAGGGAGTTGAGTGCTGAACGACCGCCAAGATCGTCAACGATTGGCTACGCATGGAAGTTTCCTTCAACACGACCCTGCTCATGGTCTTAACTGTGATTGCGGGGATTAGCGCCCAAGTCCTGGCCGAGTACCTGCGGGTCCCCGGCATTGTTTTTCTGTTGCTGTTTGGTATTTCGCTAGGACCCAGTGGTCTGGGGATTCTCCATCCGGCCCTGCTGGGCAATGGCCTGGAGGTGATTGTGGCCCTGTCGGTGGCCCTGATCCTGTTTGAAGGGGGGCTGAATCTGGAGTTGCGGGAGTTGGGCCGGGTTTCAACCAGTTTGCGCAATTTGGTGACGATCGGGACCCTGATCACCCTCATTAGTGGTGGCATGGCGGCCCATTGGTTGGGGGAATTTCCCTGGCCGATTGCGTTCCTGTTTGCCTCATTAGTGGTGGTAACGGGACCCACGGTGATCAACCCCCTGTTGCGGCAGGTGAAGGTCAACCGATCGGTGGCAACGCTGCTGGAGGGGGAAGGGGTCCTGATCGATCCGGTGGGCGCAATCCTGGCGGTGGTGGTGCTGGATATTATCCTCAATGGCGATACGGAAATCTGGCCGATCGTCAGTGGGCTACTGTTACGTCTGGGGATTGGCGCGGGGATTGGGGCAGCGGGGGGCTGGCTGCTGGGGATTTTTTTGAAGCGATCGCGGTTTTTAACCGAGGGGCTGGCGAGTTTAGTGGTCCTGGCCTGGTTATGGGGCCTCTTTGGGCTGGCTCAAAGTATTCAAGCGGAGTCAGGGCTGATGGCCACCGTGGTGGCCGGGATTGTGCTTCGGGCATCGGAAGTGCCAGAGGAGCGGCTGATCCGGCGGTTTAAGGGACAGTTGACGATTCTTTGCGTATCGGTCCTGTTCATCCTGCTATCGGCGGATTTATCGATCGCCAGTATTTTTGCCCTGGGATGGGGGGGACCGCTGACGGTTTTAAGCCTCATGTTTCTGGTGCGGCCCCTCAATGTCTGGCTCTGCACCTGGACCAGTAATCTCACCTGGCGACAAAAGCTTTTCCTCAGTTGGGTGGCTCCGCGTGGCATCGTTTCCGCATCGGTGGCCTCCCTCTTTGCGATTTTGCTCACCGAACGGGGGATTAACGGGGGCGACTCGATTAAAGCCCTTGTCTTTCTGACCATTATTCTGACGGTTTTCTGTCAGGGCTTAACGGCAGGGGTCCTGGCGAAAATTTTGGGGATTACTTCGACCCAGGCGACGGGCGCGGTCATTGTCGGGTCGAATCCCGTCAGCCGTCTGATTGCGCGGCTGTTTCAAGAACGGGGCGAGTTTGTGGTCCTGATCGATAGCAATGCAGAAGCCTGTCGCGAAGCCGCTGAGAAAAACCTGCGTTCCTTTGTCAGCAGTGCCCTGGATGCGGAAGCGTTGGAAAAGGCGGGGTTGCCCCAAGTAGGGACCTTCCTCGTACTGACCAGTAATGGCGAAGTGAATGCCGTCGTTGCTGAGAAGGCCATCGAAGAATTCCAACCTCCGCGCACCCTGGCTGTCTTACCCCCTGATGTGGATACAAGCGCTAACACCAACAAGTCAAAGGTACGACAAGCCTTTTTACCCGGTCTGTCCCTCAAGATGTGGAACGACTATATGAACGAGGGCAGCGTCAAGCTGGGGGAAACAGTGTTACGGGAGCAGGGCTTTTTGTTCCAACAGGCCCACCTCAAGGCGCTGATCCGCTCCCAGGAGTTGCTGCCCCTTTTGCTGGAGCGGGAGGACCAACTGCAAGTGATGGCGGCATCGGACGAGTGGCGACCGGGCGATCGCATTATTTACCTGCTCCATGATCCCAAGCCGGTGCTGCTGAAACGCCTTTCCGGTAGCAGCAAGCAGGATTTGATCAACCATCAAGCCGACACGCCCCTGGTACTGGAAAAACTGCCGACGGTGGAAGAGGTCCCAATGAGTTTCCCGTTCCAGGATTTGACCGTGCCCAGTCCGCCACCGCCGAATGACTTGGCTGTTCGCGATGGCGAGGAAAATCCTGCGGTTCCATCGGCAGCGCCACCCCCTACACCTGAGGTTAGCCCCAAAACCTAGGACAGCAAAGATAAGGTTTCGCAATGTTGGTAGTCACGACTTTAGTCGTTGCCGGCTAAAGCCAGCCCTACGAACGTTTGCGGCTACTGAACTGGGTTGTTCCCCAAGATGGGTAATGCGCTCTGGCAGAATTGGCTATTGTCCCTAGGCGATCGCCCAACCTGAGGAATTGGAAAACAATGGCCATCACGACAACAATCGCACGATCGTTTCGACCTCAACGCCATGAGGTGCGGATCGGGGTTTCACGGCCCCAAGACTATGAGGTTCTCGACCTCAGGACAGGCGTTTGCCTGGGGCGCTAATCCGTGAGTCCCCTGCCTGGTCTTGGTTGCGGCTTGATCGGGAGACGCGGTCTTGCCCGGTCTTTCCCTCAGTACCCTGTTGCAGACGTTCACGGGTTACCACGATCGCGTGAGCGGCCTTACCTTTATTCCTCCTAATTTTGGTCTACCGGCTGCCTGGAGGACGACGATACCCCTAGCCCCTCACTCGCTGGGAAAAGGCAGCAAAGTCAGGCGCGTAATGTTGCAGAAAGTTTACAATTGAAAAGGTTTTGCCTACCCTTACCCTTCTTCTGGAGACTGTTGGATGCTGCGCCTGGAACATATCAATAAAACCTACCCCACGGGGGAAGTCCTGAAGGATATCAACTGGGAAGTCAAACCGGGCGATCGCATTGGTCTGGTGGGGGTCAATGGTGCGGGAAAATCCACCCAACTGAAGATCATTACCGGGGAGGTTGAACCTACCGCCGGGGCCATTATCCGACCCGCGAACCTACACATTGGCTATCTGTCCCAGGAGTTTGATGTTGACCCTAGCCGCACCGTGCGGGAAGAGTTGTGGCAGGTCTTCACGGCGGCGAATCAGGCCCAGCATCAATTGACGATGCTCCAGCACCAGATGGAACAGGCATCGCCGGAGGCATTGGAAGACCTCATCCACCAGTTAGATCGGGCACAACGCCACTTTGAAGCTGTGGATGGGTATGGTCTCGCAGCCCGGATTGAAAAGATTTTGCGGGAAATGGGGTTTGAAACAGAGGATGGCGATCGCCTCGTGAGTGCCTTCAGTGGCGGCTGGCAGATGCGCCTTAGTTTGGGCAAAATTCTGCTCCAGGAACCGGACATTCTGCTATTGGACGAACCGATTAACCACCTGGATCTGGAAACGATCGAATGGTTGGAAATCTACCTCAAGGGGTTAACGACACCAATGGTGATTGTGGCCCACGATCGCGAGTTTCTCGATCGCCTCTGTACCCAAATTGTGGAAACAGAGCGGGGGGTTTCAACCACCTACCTGGGGAATTACACCGCCTATTTGCAACAAAAAGCAGATCAGAAAGAGGCCCAACTGAGTGCCTTTGAACGCCAGCAAAAGGAATTAGAAAAGCAGCAAGTCTTCATCGATCGCTTCCGGGCCAGTGCCACCCGCAGTACCCAAGCCAAAAGCCGAGAGAAACAACTGGACAAGGTGGAGCGCATCGAGGCCCCTATTGCTGATCTCAAAACCCTGCATTTCCGCTTTCCTCCGGCTCCCCGCAGTGGGCGCGTTGTGGTCAAAATCGACGATCTGGTGCATACCTATGGCGACAAAATTCTGTTCCTAGGGGCGAACTTGTTGGTGGAACGGGGCGATCGCATTGCCTTCCTGGGTCCCAATGGCTGCGGCAAGTCAACCATTCTACGCATGATTATGGGAATGGAGGCCCCCACTGAGGGCAAGGTGGAACTGGGGGAACATAATGTCATACCCAGTTATTTTGAGCAAAACCAGGCCGAAGCCCTCGATCTCGAAAAAACGGTCCTGGATACTATCCATGATGAGGTACCCGACTGGAAAAACGAGGAAGTGAGAACGCTCCTGGGGCGCTTTCTGTTTAGCGAGGATACAGTTTTTAAGCAAGTGAAGGCCCTGAGTGGGGGCGAAAAAGCCCGACTGGCCCTGGCTAAAATGCTGCTGCGTCCAGCGAATCTGTTACTGCTGGACGAACCCACGAATCACCTGGACATTCCGGCCAAAGAAGTCCTCGAAGAAGCGTTACAGCACTATGATGGGACCGCCATTCTCGTCTCCCACGATCGCTATTTTATTTCTCAAGTGGCCACTAAGATTGTGGAAATTCGGGATGGCGAATTCCGGGTTTATCTAGGTGACTACCATTACTATCTTGATAAGGTAGCGGAGGAAAGGGAAAAGGTGCGATTGGCGGCGATCGAGGCGGCAAAGGTGGCAAAGGCAGCGGCTAAACGGGCAAAACAGAAGGAGAAGGAGAAGGCCAAAAAGGCGGCCCGTAAAGGCTAGTTGTTTGTCAATCCTAATGATGGGTTGCAAATAGGCTCCAAGCCCCTTCGACAGACTTAGGGTGAGCGGGACTAACCCGTTGAGGCTTGAGCGGGTCGAGCGCCGCTCATTTTAAACTTGACGCTGTCCTGGGGATAATATATCGAAGCAAAGCAAGGATGAATTTCTCCAAGGGGTAAGTGATGGTGCCTAATCTGTCTCCGAGGGCGACGGCTATGCCGAATTTACCCCGTCAACGCTGGCAGATTGCCCCGGCGCAACCGGAACAAAGGGCAATCCTGGCAGCGGCCACTGGCCTGCCACCGATTCTGGCTCAAGTCCTACTCAATCGTGGGATGGTTGACCAGGCAGCGGCGATTGGTTTTTTAGAACCCGATTCGGTCCCGTTACCCTCCCCCCTGACCGAATTTCCGGACCTGGCCTTGAGTCTAGATCTGTTGAAAACGGCGATCGCGCAAAAGCAATTGATTGCTATCTGTGGGGACTACGATGCGGATGGCATGACTAGCACAGCCTTGTTACTGCGGGCTTTTCGGGAATTCAAAGCCCACGTGCATTTTGAGATTCCCAGCCGGATGGCGGAAGGCTATGGACTGAATGAACGCATGGTGCAAGATTTCCGGACGATGGGGGTTGCCATTATCCTGACGGTGGATAACGGTATTGCCGCCCACGCGCCGATCGCCCTAGCCCGTGAATTGGGTTTAACCGTGATTGTCACGGATCACCATGATCTCCCACCCCAATTGCCGCATGCTAATGCGATTTTGAATCCCAAGCTATTACCAGAAACATCTCCCTATCATGGTTTAGCAGGTGTGGGGGTTGCCTATATTTTGGCCTTGGAACTGGCGAAAAAACTACGCAAAAAAGGGAAGTTAGAAGCGCCCCTTTTGGAATTATTTACCTTGGGAACGATCGCGGACTTAGCGCCGCTAACGGGTGTCAATCGGTGTTGGGTCCAAAAGGGTCTGCGGTTATTGCCTAATTCCCAGTTGGCGGGTATTCAAGCCCTAATTGCCCAGTCTGGGGTGCAGGGAAATCCTCAATGTGGCGACGATCGCAATGCTCAGGGGATTGCTTCTAGTAACAGTCACGGTGCGTTGCACAGTAAAAACAATTGCGCTAATCAACGGCAGGCGTCACTCAAACCAGAGGATATTGGATTTCGCTTGGGACCTCGGATTAATGCCGTTGGCCGCATTGGTGATCCCGCAGTTGTGATTGAATTGTTGACGACCGATGATCCTGAGGTTGCGGCAGAACGGGCCGCTGCCTGTGAGGCCATTAATCAAACCCGTAAGGAGCTGTGCGCCCAATATGAGGCGGCGGCGATCGCGTGGGTGGAAACCCAGGATTTGGAACAGCTTTATCACCAGGAGCGGGTGTTAGTTGTTGTGCAACCGGGTTGGCATCATGGGGTGATTGGGATTGTGGCCTCGCGCCTGGTGGAACGCTATGGCGTACCGGTGTTTATTGGCACCTATGAGGGTGAAAATCAGGAAACTATTCGCGGATCAGCGCGGAGTATTCCGGAATTTCATGTGTTTGAAGCCTTGGAATTCTGCAAGGATCTTCTGGAAAAACATGGGGGACATCAGGCAGCAGGGGGGTTTAGCCTCAAGGCGAGTCATCTCGCAGCGTTTCGCCAGCGATTGCAAGCCTTTGCCTGCCAATGCCTACGGCCAGAACACCTCAAACCGCTGGTGACGATCGATGCCCAGGCTGATTTTGCGGACTTGAGTGTGGATCTGTTGGCCCACATCGATCGCCTTCATCCCTGTGGCATGGCTAACCCGGAACCCATCTTTTGGACGCCGAAGGTGCAAGTTCTGGAGCAACGATTAGTGGGGCAAACCCAAAGCCATATACAAGCCACCCTTGCCCAGACGGTAGATATGGCAACGCCTGGGATGGGCTTGCCAGTTCCTGTACAATTCAAGGCGATCGCGTGGCGCTGGCGAGACTTTTTTCCCTTGCCCCGGCAGGTAGAGGTGGCCTATCGAGTTGGTTTAAATGTCTGGAATCAGCAAACAACCCTACAATTAGAACTGGTGGGAATACGATTGCCAGCGGAAGAGCAGCCAGCTAGACCCGTTGGTTCCGATCTGCCTGCGGATCTGCCCGTGGATTTTTACTATCGCGATCGGCCCTACAGTTGTCGAATTCGGGAACAAAGCAGTGGACGAGAACTGCGTATCCGTAACCAACAGGGCCATGTTTTAAGTGTGACGAAGGGACACAAAATTGGCTATTTAGCAACAGGTCGTGACGATCGGCAAGCCATTGATGTTTCGCAGCCCTTTTTCTTCCAATTAATTAAGACGGCGATGCAAGCGATCGATCAGACTAAGAATCCCTAAGAATGGCCCAACTCAATCGCCCTAGCTAGCTAATGAAACAGGCATTTTCTGCGCTTGTAGTCATGGAGGCATTTAATCATGCAACCCGAAGTTATAGCCATCGTCATTCCGGTTAGGGCAAGGGGTTAAGCCCCTTGTTGATCACAGCCTTTGAAATGTCCTAATGAGTGTGGCTACCGCTATCAACCCAATTCTCCTGGGTTATAGGACACCGAATCTACCCCTGCCATGATGGCATCGTTCTCTGTGTCCTGCCTATAGCTGGGAGCACGGGAAGATGGCAACGCGAGGAAGCCAGCCGCCGGGTTAACCTAAACCTTGGCTCGCTCTGCCATTGGTCTGGGATTAGCTCAGTCATGATCAGGGTATTGCATGGTCTTCATAAAATTAAGGACCTGTTGACCCGATGGTAGGGGTGGGGTCGGCACCTGAAACCGAGTCGTCGTGTTGAGATCGTTGAGCAGGACGGGATCAGTCAGCCGTTTACCAAATAGGAAGTGTTGATGCAACGTCAAACTTTGTTGGCTAATATTGGTCAGTACCGTTTGGGTTGGAGATTGGAAGAACAGCGCCCGTGGCAGGTTTCTAAAGGGCTGAAAATCCGCCACTTGGTTAGCCAGTTGACTCAATTGGGTATTCAGCACTTGAATCCGGCTTAAGGCACGCACACTCAATTGATCCACCCGTTGTGATTGGACGACTTGCAGTAAGCGGGCCAGGTGACGGTGGGTCGCCGGTGCATCCCGGAAGGGCAAGATCGCCAGATAGGCAATCAGAAATAATTGATCATCACTGGGAGCGTTAAAGGTGAGAAAGGTGCGGCGGCGAGTAAGGTTCAGGTTGGGAGGATGCCGCAATGCCGACCAACGTTGGGCAATGTGATGGTAGGCCATTGCCAGGGCCGCATGGGCTGTTGGGGTTAGGTGAGTGTCCACCGCAATTTGGACAGTCGGGACAGTCTGGCTGAAAAAAACCGTGATCTCGTCCTTGTTGAGGGGACGCACCTGGGTACGATCGCCCTGGGGACTGAGGTCTACCCATTCACAGGTGATCCCCTCGGCTCTGAAGCCATAGCGGGAAGTCGCATAGAGCTTGGCTCCGGTGAGGATAGCCCCCCGTAAATCCGCCCCCCCCCAGTCAGTCATCATCAGGTTCGCGGCGGTGAGATCTGCCTGGATGAGGCTGGCATTCAGGACATTCGCATGGCTGAGGTTGGCTTCGCTCAGATCCGCCCCACTCAGTTTGGCTTCACTGAGGTCACTCCAGGCCAGGTTAGCCCCTTGCAGATTAACCCAACGTAGATTCGCGCCCGTGAGGTTAGCCCCACTCAGATTGGCATGGTAGAAGTTCACCTGCTTGAGTTCGGCATAGCGCAAATCGGCACCCATGAGCACCGCTTCAACCAGATTGGCCCCCGTCAGGGTGGCATGGGTCAGGGTCGCGATCGTCAGCACAGCCCGTCGTAAATCCGCTTCTTTTAACAGGCTGCCCATCAAATTAGTCCGGCGCAATTGGGCTTCCCGCAAATCGGCCCCACTCAGATCCGCCAGCCGCAGGTCGGCCTCGCTCAGATCACTGCGAATCATTTCTGTCCGAATCAGATTGGCCTGCATTAGGTTGGCCCCCCGCAGGTTAGCCCGGACTAAATTCGCCACATTGAGGTTGGCGCCTTGCAGATTGGCCTGGGTGAGGTTAGCGCCACTGAGCCGCGCCACATTGAGTTGACAATGGCTTAAATTCGCCCCGGCCAGGTTGGTACCCGCCAAATTACTCAGGCTGAGATTGGCCCCACTTAAATTAATACCGGCTAGATTAGCCTGACTGAGGTTACTTTCCTGAAGCTCAAGGTTCTGAAAGTCCCGCTGGCCAGCGGCATATTGGGTAAGAAGGTCCTCGATCGCGATATCCATAAGGGTTACATTGTGCAGATGCAATACTGATCCTTAGCAACCCCATCCCAGCAAACCCGGTTGTTTCTGCGACACCCTGCCCCTATGCTGAGAAGGCAATTGGGAAAAGGATGCAGACAGATGCGCATTGGGATTGTGGGCCTTGGGTTAATCGGTGGCTCACTAGGGCTAGACCTGCGGGCATTGGGACATCACGTGGTCGGGGTTAGCCAGCGGTTAACCACCTGCGAACAGGCGATCGCACGCGGAGCCGTTGAGCAAGCCAGTCCCGATCCCCGGCTGCTGGCCAACGTTGATGTCGTTTTTCTCTGCACCCCTTTGGGCGTCATGGAGGCGGTGGCTCAGCAACTATGCCCTCACCTCCGTCCTGAAACCATTGTGACCGATGTGGGGTCGGTGAAAGCTCCGATCGTGGCGGCGATCTCCCCCCTCTGGCCGAACTTTGTGGGCGGGCACCCCATGTCTGGAACCGCAGACCAGGGGATTGGGGCAGCCCTCACGGGCTTGTTTCGCGGCAATGCCTATGTCCTAACCCCAACGCCGATCACCCCGGTTGCTGCTGTTGATCGGGTCGCGGAGCTAGCCCGTGCTCTAGGCTCCAGAGTGTATCATTGTACACCAGAAGTTCACGATCGGGCCGTTGCCTGGATCTCCCACCTACCGGTCATGGTCAGCAGCAGCCTGATTGCGGCCTGTGCCCAGGAAAGTGATCCGGAAGTGTTCGCAATGGCGCAAAAACTCGCCAGTTCCGGATTCCGGGATACGAGTCGGGTGGGCGGGGGTAACCCGGAGTTGGGCGTCATGATGGCCAAGTATAATCGCGATGCCCTCTTGAGCACCTTAACCCAATATCGCGATCGCCTTGAGCAGGTGATTGCCACCATTGAGCAACAGGACTGGACTGGCCTTACCGCCCATCTTCAAACCACCCAACAACAGCGCCCCACCTTTGAGTTTGAGTCCCCATAACTGGGCAGATTCCCCCTTTGGTGATCTGGTGGCGACGATCGCTAACCCCGTATACTTTTGAATATTTTTTGAATATTTGTGGTGAATCGTCCTAGCCCGCCCATGAATGCACCGCTCTCCCTGGACCCCTCCGCAGCCACGGCGACCCCGGATACTGCCATGGTGCCAACGGTTTCCGTCGTGGTGCCGATCTATAACGAAATTGAGAGTATCCCCCCCCTGTTGACAGCCATTGCCACAACCCTGCAAGCCGAGGGACTCACCTATGAAATTGTGTGCGTGGATGATGGGTCCCAGGATGGGTCTGCTGAGTTCCTGAAACAGGAGGCCCAAGGACGAGCGGACCTGCGGGCGGTGCTCCTCCGCCGCAACTATGGCCAAACCGCCGCAATGGCAGCGGGCTTTTATTATGCCCAGGGGCAGGCGATCGTCACCCTGGATGGGGATCTCCAAAACGATCCCACCGATATCCCCTTGTTACTGGCCAAGTTAAACGAAGGCTATGACTTAGTCAGTGGCTGGCGGAAAAACCGTCAAGATGCGGCCCTGACCCGCCTGCTCCCCTCCAAAATTGCCAACTGGCTCATTGGCCGGGTCACGGGGGTCACCCTCCACGACTACGGTTGTTCCCTCAAAGCCTATCGGGCGGAACTGGTGGCTGATATGAACCTCTATGGGGAACTCCATCGCTTTCTGCCCGCCTTGGCCTTTATCGAGGGGGCTAGGATCACCGAGCTACCCGTCCGTCACCATGCCCGTCGTTTTGGGCGCAGTAAATATGGCCTAGGGCGGACCCTGCGGGTCATTATGGATTTGGCAACTGTCTTTTTCATGAAAAAATTCCTGACGCGCCCCATGCACGTTTTTGGGTTGCTAGGGTTAGGCTCAATGGCCCTGGGCACCTTACTGGGGCTTTACCTGACGTTTCTTAAACTGGGCCTGCGACAGAGCATTGGCGATCGCCCGCTGTTAATTTTGGCCGTACTGCTATTGCTCACAGGTGTCCAACTGTTCAGTTTTGGGTTGCTAGCGGAATTGCTGATGCGGACCTACCATGAGTCGCAGGGTCGGCCCATCTACCGGGTACGCGAGGTTGTGAACTAGGTTCCGTACCCATTGATGTGGCAGAGAATGGCGTCCGAGCGCCCACTTGAGCCCGTTGAGCCATAAGAATGTATCCTAAATCACTAAATTGGGGTGGCTATGGCGCTATACATTAACATGATTGCTTGCTAAGGCAGCTAGCGGCTGGGCCAAGTCTGGTCACTGGTTGTCATGCGGCTGGGGTTGGCTTTTGGGTTGTCAATCCGATGGGTTGTACAGCATGAAACTGTGAGTGTCAACCCCGTAGGGAAGTGCTTCCCTGGTGTAAGTGTGTTAAGTGTGAGGGATTACGACTGTGCTACAAAAAACCTTCCTGAAATCATTACTGGGCGCACCAACGTTGGTGGGCTTGTCCTTGTTGATGGCCTCCTCAACGCTGGCGGCTGAGTCCCTGAGTCCAGATGAAAGGCTGGAACCGTCGGCTGAAGTGCAGACAGAGGCAGCCGAGGTTCCGGAAACGATGGCCCCGATGTCGGAGGAAGCGGAGGCCGAAGCTCCCGAAGTTCCGGAGGCATTGGATGCGACCAGGCTACCGCTAGTTCCTGCCCAAGGGGCGGCTTTATACCTGGCTAGCCTCCCCCAAACGGACCTCAGCTTGGGGGGTGATCGCGCAGCTTCAGTGGTGAGCCTGGAACAGATTAACCAGTACAGCAGCTTGCCTACGGTTAGTGCCCTGGATCAAGTCACTTCAGTTACCCAATTATCAGACGTGCAGCCCACGGATTGGGCCTTCCAAGCCCTGCAATCCCTGGTGGAGAAGTATGGCTGTATTGTGGGGTATCCCGACAGCACCTTCCGGGGCCAACGGGCCATGACCCGCTACGAATTTGCGGCAGGGTTGAATGCTTGTCTCGATCGGGTGAATGAACTGATTGCTGCGGCCACTGCGGATTTGGCGACGAAGGAAGACTTAGCCACGCTGCAACGCTTGATGGAAGAGTTTGCGGCTGAGCTAGCCACGATTCGCGGACGGGTAGAAAACCTGGAAGGTCGGGTAGCCCAGCTTGAAGGCACCCAGTTCTCAACCACGACCAAGCTCCAGGGGGAAGCGGTGTTTGGGCTTGCCGATGCCTGGGGGGGAGGTAACCTCAACATTGACGACAATCAAACGGTCTTCCAAGATCGGATTCGTCTTGCTTTCGTCACTAGCTTTACTGGTAAGGATGCCCTCTATACCCGTTTTGATGCGGGCAACGCCAAGTTCTTTGAAAACCTGGACCAAGGGGCGTTCACCTATAGCTTCGACAGCGATAACGATATTGTTTTAGGTTGGTTGGCCTACTATTTCCCGATCGGGGAAAAGATCCAGGTCTATCTGCCTGCGGCCTATCCCCTCTGGGCTGACTTTGTACCAACGATCAGCCCCTACTTTGATGGCTTTACTGGGGCGACACGCGCCATTTCCAGCTTTGCAGAATCCAGCCCCATTTATAAGATTGGTCTAGCGGCTGGCGGTGGGATTGGGTTCAACTATAACCTGTCGGAGAAGGTGACCTTCTCTGCGGGGTACTTTGGTGGGAATTCTTTTAACCCAGCACCGAAGAATGGTTTGTTCAATGGCGAATATTCCATCCTTTCCCAGCTAACCTTCAAGCCGAGTGATGCCTTCCAGATTGGTTTGACCTATGGCCATGCCTATTTTAATGGGCTAGCCGGGGATGGCAGCGATAACGTCATCTTTGATCTAGGCGTTGGGACTGCGAATGCCAAGGACCCTGGTTTTGGTACGGCGGTTACCAATTCCTACGGGATTCAGGCTTCCTACCAGTTTTCCCCGCGTTTTGCGGTGAATGCCTATGGGGGGTATACCAACGTTCAGCAAACGGGTGGTCCGGGTGATGCGGAAATTTGGTACTACGCGCTGGGTTTGGCTTTCCCCGATTTGGGTAAGGAAGGGAACCTGGGGGGTCTATTGGTGGGTGCGGAACCCTATGTTGGTGGTGTAGATGACACGGCCCTCCACATTGAAGGGTTCTACAAGTTCCAACTGAACGACAACATTTCCATTACGCCCGGTCTGATTGTGATCACGGCTCCCTATGGGAACAAGGACAATGACACGGCGGTAGTGGGTGTCGTCCGGACAACGTTTACGTTCTAAGTCGGTTGCCCTAGATTGCTGTTCTAGGGGTAGTCTATGCTGAGTGTAGGGGCCAGATGGCCCCTGCTTTTTTTGACGCTAGACTGAAACGAGTCCCTATTTGAGTTGTTATGCCCGCCGCCCAGTCTGCGCTAACCCTCAATACCCCAGCGATCCCTCCCCTGGAAAGTGGCGATCGCTTAACCCGTCCTGAATTTGAGCGACGTTACGCGGTTTCTAGGGTTAAAAAAGCAGAATTGATTGAAGGCGTGGTGTACGTGGCTTCGCCCCTACGCCATGAACAGCATGGCAAGCCCCACAGCCGTGTGATCACCTGCTTGGGGGTCTATCAGGCCCAAACCCCTGGGGTTGATTTGAGTGATGCCCCGACGGTTCGTCTTGACCACGCTGCAAGCCGGACTGCAATCTCCGGCCCACCAAGCCTTTGTCCAGCAGCTAGCGGCCCAGTTGCCACCAACTACTCACTAGCCGAATTTCGCCGTAATTATAAAGGCCCCGTAGGTGGTCAAACACATCCCGTAGCGAGTCAGGGCCGATCGCCTCTAGGGCCGCAATAATTGCAGCTTGGCGATTGGGGGGAACTAACGGATCGATATTGGTTAACTTGCCTGCCTGAACTAAATCGCTGAAATGGGTGTAAATCGTAGCCAGTTTTAATTGACGTTGGGCTGCGATCGCCTCAACCCCTAGCCCCTGCTGATACAACTGCCAGGTTTCCTGAACCGTTCCTGATAAAAAGGCTGGATCGGGCGGCGTGTCTGATGCGGGGGGCCGTGCTGGGGAGAGGGTTGCGGGTGACGGTTCCGGATGGAGGCCCTGTTCCCGGCAATAGGCTTGAATTTCCGCTAAAAACGGATCACCGTATTGGCTTAACTTACGACTGCCCACCCCAAACACCTCGGCAAAGGCATTGCGGGTCAGAGGACAACGGTTGGCCATTTCGCGCAAACTGGCGTCAGCAAATACGACATAGGGCGGAACCCCTTGCTCATCGGCTAAGCGCTTGCGCAATTGACGTAACCGTTCAAATAGTTCAGCCGCCTTAGGTTCGGGAATGGCTGGAGGAATTGCGGTCGTTTTGGGTGTTTTGATGGCAAGTGGCTGAGCAACGGTGGGTGCGATCGCAATATGGACCGATCGCTGTTTGCGCAGCACTTCCCAGCTTTTCTCATTCAATTTCAAGATCCCATAGCCATCGGTGGTCATTGTGAGGAGGCCCTGGTGGATCAGCGATCGGCCTAGGGTTTTCCATTCTTCTGCCGTATGATCTTTGCCAATGCCGTAGGTTGATAAGGTTTGGTGTTGATTACTGAGAATTTTTGAATTCTTCGATCCCCGCAAGACATCAATAATATAGTTCATGCCAAAGCGTTCACGACAGCGGGCCACACAGGACAGGAATTTCTGTGCCTCGATCGTCCAATCGACTAGCGGTTTGGGATAGCGACAATTATCGCAGTTCTCACAACCGCTCGGAAAATCTTCGCCGAAATACCCCAGTTGAATCGTCCGGCGACAAACGGTACTTTCCGCATAATCGAGCATTTGGCGCAACTGCTGACGGGCAATTCGTTGTTCATCCGGATCGGGCTTCTGGTCGATCCCCCACTCCACCGTCTTCAGGTCCCCATAGCTGAAATACAACCGACAGTGGGCAGGCTCGCCATCCCGGCCAGCACGACCTGATTCTTGATAATATCCCTCAATATTTCGCGGTAAATCAAAGTGAAAGACAAACCGAACGTCAGGTTTATTAATGCCCATCCCGAACGCGATCGTGGCGACAATAATGCGCACATCATCCCGAATAAATCGGGTTTGATTTTCTTCCCGTTGTTGAGCGGGTAATCCGGCATGGTAGGGAAGTGCCCGAATGCCACAATCATTTAGATAACTCGCAACGGTTTCAACCCGCTTACGACTGAGGCAGTAGATAATTCCTGCCCCTGATTGTTGCCGGATCGCCTGCACTAGGTCTTTCAAGCTTTGGCGGGTACTTGTGGCTTTTTCTTGTACCTTGTGGCTTTTTCTTGTACGTCATAGTAAAGATTCGGTCGATTAAAGCTGGCAACATGAATTAAAGGCTGACGCAGGGCCAATTGCTGCAAAATATCCTGCCGCACCCGCTCGGTGGCGGTGGCCGTTAGGGCGGTGACTGGAACCTGGGGATACCGTTGGCGCACCTGGCGCAGTTGGCGATATTCCGGACGAAAGTCATGGCCCCATTCGGATACGCAATGGGCTTCATCGATCGCTAGGCCAGCAATGCCAAACCGCTCCTGAACCGGGTCTAACAAGTTTTCCAGAAATCCTGGCATTAACAACCGTTCTGGGGCAACATAGAGCAGTTGGATATCCCCCCGTAACAGGGCCGCTTCCCGCGATCGCGCCTCACTTCCCGTAATACTGCTATTCAAAAACGTTGCCGGAATCCCATTATTGCGTAAAGAGTCCACTTGATCCTGCATCAAGGAAATCAGCGGGGAGACGACGATGGTTACCCCCCCCCTCAGCAACGCAGGTAATTGATAGCAGAGGGATTTACCACCCCCCGTTGGCATGATTACCAGCGTATCCCGATTTTGCAGAATCGCCTCAACGATTGATCGTTGTCCCGATCGAAACTGCTCGTAGCCAAAGTAATGTTTGAGGGCCTGTTCTAGGTCTAGGGACGGCTGAGTCACGATCGTCGCTGGAGAACAATGATTATGATCCTATTAGTTTAGCGTAGATATTAAAAATGACTACAACTAGGTTTCATATAAGCTTCACAGAACCTATGCTTTTGCTGGAGTTTAGAGGACGTTTTAAAAGGAGGATCGCGGTTAAAACCGCGACTACAAGCCTCGACGCTTGGCTGACGCTTTCCGTTTGTAGTGATGACTTTAGTCGCCACTACAACTTGTTTCTGGACTTTTCAAACACCCTCTTAGACTGCTTTTAAAAGCTATTCTCTACGTCAAGTCTATGTTAATCAATGAGTAAAACAGTTATTAATCCAGTATTAGAAGCAATTTTTAATACATCTAAAGTAACAATTTAAGCTAAGTCGCCTGCTCAAATTGAGCGATCGCAAACCGCCTTGCACTTTCCTGAAAAGTTGCCTACTAAACGGCTGCTGGAACCCATTCAGCCCGATAGAATGCATCTAAAGTAATAGAGTGTATCAAGGCGGGAAATCTTTCCAGATCATAATCAATACACTCAGGGAGCCAATATTGATTGCGCCCCCACGCATTAATTCAGTTAACTGATGCGTGTTATGTTCACGCTGTCTTTTCCTAGGAGATAGGACGGGATACACTGGTAAGTCATAAAAAGATTCATTAAAAGGGGGAAAGGGAACGTTGCCATTCTCTTTCCCCGCTTCAGCTATCTAGGCATCAGCGTTGACGGTTCGCCAACTTACACCCCTGATGCCTACCTCACCCTAACCAAGATTGACCTTGACAACCTTGTTACGTTCTTCTTCCACTTTCGGTAACGTCAATGCCAAGATGCCATCCTTGTATTCTGCTTCAACGCTTTGGTTGTTAATGCGACCGGGCAACGGAATCACCCGTTGGAACTTGCCATAGCGGAATTCACTGCGGGTAATCCCCTTTTCTTCCGTCTTCGTTTCGGAACGGCGTTCGCCACTAATTGACAGTGATTCCGCCGTCGCTTGAATGTCCAGATCACTGGCTTCCATGCCGGGAATTTCCAGCTTCACCCGATAGGCTTCCGGGGTTTCTTCTAATTCAACTGGTGGCACAAAAGCTGTCCCAAAGCCGTCATGGGGTAGGGTGATCAGGCTGTCGAACAGGCGGTTCATTTCATGTTGAACTTCTTCCAGTTCACGCAAGGGATGCCAACGAACGATTGCCATATTTACCTCCTTCATGCATTTCCATTGTGGCTCTAGTACTAGCTTAGCTAGCCCCACGGGTTGTATAGGTTCGGTTGTGTACCCAAACTGAAGTTAGGATTACCGTACCCGTTCTACAGACACGATCGCGCTAATATCCTGATTATCTAGGCAGCTACTTAATTAATATCCGCGATTGTTGTCTGGGCGATCGCTTGGGCCATGATCTGCTGACACTCGGCCACCGTTGCCCGTGCGTCCAGGGCCAAGACCAATGCCTCCAGAGCATCGCGGTGGGTTTGCAGATGTTGCCGGACCTGATGCATGGCCCAGCGTTCTTGATAGGCGGACTCGGCATTGGTTTGAGGTAGGGCTTGCCAAAGAAGCGCTAGTCGTTGGCGATCGTCACTGCCCCCGATCGCCTGTCCATAGACCAATTCTTCAGCAGCAATTCCTGCCAACCAAACCTGGGCATAGCGATTGATCCAGTGGACCGCCAGCGTACCGTCACGAAGTTCGGCCTGCAACGGACCATCATCAAAGCGAATCCCTCCCTGACCGGGCTGTCCCTGCCGAAAGGCGTCCCAAGCACTGAGGCTATACCCCGTCACCGGGATCTGGAGCAAATAGGCCACGAGGAAATGGCCAGCCTCATGGTACAGAATGCGTTGACGATAGGACGGCGAGCGGCGGGCGATCCAGTCCCGCAGCAACCCTTGCCCCTGTCCTTGTAGGCCCACCGCGTCAAAAGCAACTAGCCCCAGCATCGTGAGGACTGCCGTTGCTGGGACTACGGGTGCCAGATGGATGACGGGTCCCCACAGGGCTAGCATGGTTAAGCCGAAAATCGTAATCGCGAACAGATTCAGAACGGGTTGGGGCATGGTTTAGACTGGGGCGATCGTGCCATGTTGGCTGCAGTGCCTACGGATTAGTGGCCGCCTCTTGGTTTAACTGGCGGGCCTTATAGAAAGTTTCCAGGCTGTCGCGATCGCCCACAAACCGCCAATGCCACGGTTCATAGGCCACTCCCTGGGGATTGTTCTCCGGGAAAGACAACTCAAAGCTGTAGTAGGCAGCATTCGCCTGGAGCCATTGGAAGGCGGCGGTTGCCTCAAAACTGACCTGAAGGTTGGTCTCCGGTTGATTCCCATCCCCGATGTCGATCGCGTAGCCCGTATGGTGTTCGCTGTGGCCCGGTGGCGCACTGACTTCGGCCCGTTCCGTGGGATTTTGTCCCCGCTCAGCCTTGACATCAAAAAACAAATGTTCCTGATCTTGTTGCGAGCGATAGGCTGATAGGGGCACCAACTCAACCCCCGCTGCCCGCGCATCTGCCTGCATCGCCAGGAATTTTTCCGCCGCCGCTGCCCGTAATTGGAGGCTGCCGTCTGCAACGATCGCTTGCAGGGTTGCCGGCGGTGCTTCCGCATAGGCCAGATGGCCCAACAACACATCCGCATTGGGGGATGCTGCTGCGGTATCAGGAGCCGCTGCTGCGGTCTTTTCTCCCCGCGCCGCAGACAGAGGCCCTAGGGAAGCCCATTGGGGGACTAGATTCAAGCCCACCCCGAAGCCAAAGGCTACCACCCCTAGGGAGAATAGGCCCAAGAACAGGAGCAACCGCCGCTGGCGCAATCGGTGGGGGGGCCGGTGAACCCCTTCCCGTAGGGCTTCGGGGATATCATCGGGTAGGGCATCAGCCCGGAACGCCCGCAGGTGGTCTAGCGGGACCAATGCCTGCTCTAGATCGTTATCGGCGTCATCGGTAGCCTGGGTTTCGTGCATACGCATGAGGTTATCCAAGATATTACCCCCTCGATCGGCGAGAACGGACTGGTGGGCGTCATCGGTATAGCACCTAGTGGTGTGCATCCCTGAAACAACAACCCAGCGACTAACAAATTCTAATCAAGCCTCTGCCAAAATGGGGGCTGAATCACAGAATATTTGGGGCACAATTCGGAACAGACGATTTGCAGTACGCAATTTCAACCCGATTGAACCATCGACTGGCAGCACACGGTTTGGCTCGGTGCCTGGCTAGGCTGAATCATAGAATCTTTAGATCTGGCGCACTCCGTTTGGCGCTGGCACACAACATGGCTTTGTGCAGGACTAGGCCGTATTCAGGTCCGTTTGCGTTGGCCCGATCGTGGCTCCCAGTGTTGGCTTCCCCGGTGAGGTGGTGTTTTGGTTTATAAGCTCTTGATACTCTATGCCCAACTCGGTGGGGGGGTCTGCCTGGGTCTCTTGTTGGGTCGCCTGTTGCCACCGTTGGTGCCCTACCATCTGGGTAAATTCCTCTTTTGGGTGGGGGTGCCGCTGAGTATTGTCGGCTTTTTACAAAAAGCGAATCTCACGGGGGCTGTCTGGTTAGCGCCGGCGATCGCTTGGGTGTCGATTTTGCTGGGGGTAGTCCTGGCCTGGGCCTGGTTGGAGCGGGCAACGCTTCTGGGGCGTCAGGAGCGGGGGGCAGCCGTGTGGAGCAAGCCAGAGCGCGGTAGCTTCCTCCTCACCGCGATGGTGGGGAATACGGGCTATCTGGGCTATCCCGTCAGCCTCTCCCTGGTGGGTCCCCAATACTTTGCCTGGGCCTTGTTCTACGACATGATCGGTACGCTGCTAGGGGCCTATGGGTTGGGGGTTGTGTTGGCAGCCTATTTCGGACGCGGTGACCACAGCCTTGGCCCCCTGCTGCGATCGCTGATCTATAATCCCGCCCCCTGGAGCTTGGGATTAGGGTTGATGCTCCGCCAAGTCTCGCTGCCACCCGTGTGGGTGCAGGGATTGTTGGGGGCTGCCTGGACGATGTTGGCCCTGTCGTTGCTCTTGATCGGGATGCGTCTGAGTGAGTTATCCTCCTGGCGTAGCTTACGGCAGGGCTTGCAAAGCCTCAGCATTAAGATGCTAATGGTGCCCCTGCTGGTGGGAATTGCCCTATCGTTGGCGGGGGTTACGGGTGCGCCGCGCCTCATCCTGGTTTTGCAAGCTGCCATGCCGCCAGCCTTTGCCACGCTGGTGATTGCTGAAGCCTACGATCTCGATCGCCCCCTAACCGTGACCTGCTTAGCCGTCGGCACGGTAGCGTTGCTGCTAACCTTGCCCCTCTGGTTATGGCTTTTTGGGGTATAGGACCATCACACTATTCGGTGGCTGGGGTTTCCTGGGGTGATCCTTGAACCGGCGTCTCGATCGCGGGTAGGGAACCCGGTGTGTCGCCAGTCGGGCGGTCAGCAGGCGCTTCAGTCCCTGCCTGGGGCGTTTCCCCCCGCGCCAGTTGGTTGATTTGATCCTTGAATTGGGCTGGTGCCAGGGTAACGGCCTTAGCAAAGAGGGCTTCGGCCTCCTGGGTTTGTGCCTTCTCCTTCAGGACGATCGCCTTCGCGAGGACGGGCCGGAAGTCCTGATCATTGGCCTTAATCGCCGCATCGTAGGCCGTGATCGCTTCATCTAACCGCTTTTGCTCAGCATAGACCTGCCCCAGGATCAGATGCACCGACACCGTATCAATACTCCCCGGCTGAATCTGGTTGGCTTGGGTCGCGAGTTGTAAAGTGTCTTGCAGAAGGCCGATCGCCGCTTCGGGCCGATTTTGATCCAGCAACAACTTCACCAACCCCTGCAGGGCCTCGGCATTACCGGGGTGAGTATTCAACACCGCCCGGTAGGCTTGGGCGGCGCCTTCCGTATCCCCCGTATATTGTTTTGCCTGCCCTAACAAGACCCCGTAGCGGGTTTCCTCCGGTTGGAGCTTGGTTAACTTTTCTAAAGGGGCAATCACCCCTGGAATGTCTTGCAATTGCAGGCGAATTTCCAGTAAGCCCCGCAGAGCCGTTTGGTTATCAGGCTCCCGTTGCAAGACTAGCTCGTAGCCCTTGGCTTGGGCTTCTAGTTCATTGGTTTGCGCCTGGGCATTGGCTTGGGCACTGGCGGCGGTCTCCGCTTGGCGGGCATCTCCCTGAAAGGCCCCAATGAAGGGGATTAGGGAAAATCCTAAAAAGGCCATCAATCCCAGAATCATGACCGTGTTGACAATCCAGCGGTTGTTTTTCTTCTCGGTCATGGCTTTGCCTCCAAAAGTTGCATGATACGTTACTTTGAATGACTTGGACGCCGATCAGGGAAGTGATTAGGTTTGGGCAAGGGTCAGGACGGGAGCGCTGACCGGAAACAAGGGTAAAAGCAGGGGGGGAACGGGTGCCAGGGGGATGAACCGCGCGGGTCGCTTCAGTCAGGGTCACTTAAAAAGTAAATACTGGCCAATCCGGTTCGCGATCATAACGGGTCATGTCATCAAATTTTCGTAACTGGGCTTCTCTGACGACAAATTCTGGCAAACCTTGATCGAGCCATTGTTGATTCAGGTTAAATAGGGTGGTACACAATTGCTGACGATCGAGGTCAGGCGCAATTTCCCCTAAATAGCCCAGGGTAATGTGGGCGGTGAAATGATACTGCTGATCGACCCCTAAGCTGATCAGCTCTTGCCGCTGATATAGCCATTGTCGGAACTGGATTAGGCGATCGTAGGATTGGGCATCCTTCGGCACCAGGCACAGGCCGATCGCTCGCGGCATTAACTGGCATCCTAACACTTGCCACACCGGGGCGGGGCCTGGCGGCAGGCTGGCTTGGGCCTGGGTAAAGATGTTGGCTAGGGTGGTTTGTAGGCGCGTATCGTAGTCGGGATCAGCCTCGCTGGCGTAGCGATAGGCACTGTCCCACAGCAAATCGGCAACCGTCAGATGCAGGCTAGCTAAGGGCAGGGGGATAACCAGTCCCTGGGGCAAGGCCGCTAGTAACTGCTCCTGCATGGCCGCTAATTGGGCATAGAAGCTGGCATCGGCGGGGACTTCTGCCCAGGGGGGGGTGATGATCGTATAGCCCGGAAATGGGGTAGCCCAATAGGTGCCATCCCCGGCGGCTTGGAATTTGGGTGATTCCTGGATATTTTGGGCCTGGGAATGATAGGTTTCCAGCACCGTTAACCGAATCACCCGGTTACAGTAATCCTGATATGTGTCGTCCAACGCTCAATGCCTCGTACACGAAAACACTTCTATGCCAATTTACCTCTACTGGGGTGAAGATGAGTTTGCCATGCAACAGGCGATCGTCAACCTGCGCGATCGGGTGCTCGATCCTGACTGGCAGAGCTTTAATTACGATCGCATCCCCCCTGACCAACCCAACGCGATCGTCCAGGGGCTGAACCAGGCCATGACCCCTCCCTTTGGTGCGGGCAGTCGGCTGGTGTGGTTGGTAAATACCCCCCTAGTGGGTGGTGGCAGCAAGGGGGACCTGACCGATGCGGTGTTTGCCGAGTTGGACCGGACCCTGCCCCAGATTCCGGATAACAGTGTACTGCTACTCACCACCCCCAATAAGCCCGATAATCGCCTCAAATCGACAAAATTACTGCAAAAATATGCTGCAATTCAGGAATTTTCCCCGATTCCCCCCTGGCAGACCGAACAATTGGCCCAGCGGGTCCGTCAAGCAGCCCAGGGGATAGATCTGCAACTGACCCCCGCCGCGATCGCTTTTCTCGCCGAGGCGATCGGCAACGACACCCGGCAACTGTTCACCGATCTGGAGAAACTGCGCCTGTTTGCGGGTGCCCGGTCGCAACCATTGGACGTGCATGATATCGATGGGTTGATTACCAGCAGCACCCAAAACAGCCTGAAACTGGCTGAAGCGATCCGCCTGGGTAATACTAGCCAAGCCCTAGGGTTAGTCGCTGACCTGATCCAGCGTAATGAACACGCGCTGGCGATCGTTGCCACTCTGGTCCGCCAGTTTCGCACTTGGCTTTGGGTCAAGCTCATGACCACTACGGGCGAACGGGACGATCGGGCGATCGCGGCGGCGGCAGACATTAGCAATCCCAAACGCATTTACTACTTCAAACAGGAAGTGCGATCGCTGTCGTTGGAACAACTTCAGGCCACCCTGCCCCTCCTATTCGAGCTAGAACTGAGTCTGAAGCAGGGAGCCGAGGACCTGCCCACCTTGCAAACGATGGTGGTGCGGTTGTGTGCGGTATGTCAGTCCCGGTGAACACAGGGTGTCCCGCAAGACTGCCTAGGGGCGATCGCGATCGCCAACGCGAGGGGAGGGAATCCAGGTATTCTAAGGAAACCTTAGTCAATTCCGTTGATCCGTTTACCCGCAAGAGAGACCATGACCCAGGCAACGATCGGTATTATTGGCGGCAGTGGGCTGTACCAAATGGCGGCACTGACGGAGGTGGAGGAGGTGCGGCTAGAAACCCCCTTTGGCAGCCCCTCTGATGCCCTGATGGTTGGCACTCTGGAGCAGGCACGGGTGGCCTTTCTTGCCCGTCATGGTCGTCACCACACGCTGTTGCCGTCGGAGATTCCCTATCGGGCCAATATCTACGCCATGAAGCAACTGGGGGTGCAATATTTGCTATCCGCGTCCGCTGTGGGGTCCTTGCGGGAGGCCGTGAAACCCCTGGATATGGTGGTCCCGGATCAGTTAATCGATCGCACGAAGAACCGCGCATCCACCTTCTTTGGCAATGGCATCGTGGCCCACATTACCTTTGGTGACCCGATCTGTCCCCGATTAGCAGGGGTTTTGGCGGATGCCGTGGCCAGCCTGGACTTACCAGATGTCACCCTCCATCGCCAGGGGACTTATCTCTGCATGGAAGGTCCCGCTTTTTCTACCAAGGCCGAGTCAAAGCTGTATCGCAGTTGGGGCGCAGACATTATTGGCATGACCAACCTACCGGAGGCGAAGCTAGCGCGGGAAGCGGAAATGGCCTATGCGACGTTGGCCCTAGTGACGGATTACGACTGTTGGCATCCGGATCATGATAGTGTCACGGTTGATATGGTGTTGGCAAATTTGCGCCGTAATGCGACCAATGCTCAAAAAGTTGTCCAAGAGACGGTGCGGCGGCTGCACCTTAATCCGCCTCCCTCGGATGCCCATACGGCTTTGCAATATGCGATCCTGACTCCCCTCGATCAGGTGCCCGACGCCACTAAGGCAAAGCTAAACTTGCTATTGCAGAAGTACTTGTAACCTTGCTCACGCGTACAGTAAACATTCAGTTTCGCAACGTTATTCGCAATGTTCGTAGTAACGACTTTAGTCGTTGCCGGCTAAAGCCAGCCCTACCAACGTGGCAGAATTTACTTGCCGATCGACTAGGCTCTTTTACGAGGTTCTAATGTCTGCTTATGTCTGCCCCATCGCCTGCGATCCCACAGTGTCCTCTAGGGGAAATTGCTGCCCCTGCTGCAACGCCAACTTCCACCCTACCCCCTTCAGAATTCTCCCCCCCGCCTGCTGCTGAGCGATCGCCGCATCGGATTCAAGCCATCTTTAATCAAATTGCCCCGCGCTACGATGCCCTCAATGATTGGCTGAGTTTGGGTTTGCATCGTGTTTGGAAACAGATGACGGTGAAATGGTGTGCGGCGCAACCGGGGGATACCTGTCTGGATGTGTGTTGTGGTAGTGGGGATCTGACCCTATTGTTGGCAAAACGGGTGGGCAGAACGGGGCAGGTCTATGGCTTAGATTTTGCGGCGGGCCAATTGGCGATCGCCCGTCAACGCCACGATCGCACTGCCCCCCATCTCCCGATCCAATGGCTCCAGGGGGATGCCCTAGCCTTACCGTTCCCGGATCAACATTTTGATGCGGTTACCCTGAGTTATGGCTTGCGCAACGTGATGGATATTCCCCGCAGTTTGCAGGAATTGCGGCGTGTCCTCAAACCCGGTGCCAGGGCAGCTATCCTTGACTTCAACCATCCCCAATCGCCCCAATCCCAAGCCTTCCAAGCCTGGTATTTAGCTACGATCGTCGTGCCCGTCGCCCAATATTGGGGGCTGGGGGAGGAATATGCCTACATTGCCCCCAGCCTCGAACGGTTTCCCACCGGAGCCGAACAGGTGCAACTGGCCCAAGCGGCTGGCTTTGCCGATGCGGTTCACTACCCGATTACCGGCGGACTCATGGGTGTTTTAGTGGCGACGCGTTAAACAATCGATCGGAATGGGGAACCCTAGGCGGCAGATCGGCGTCTATAACGGATAGACACCTGGCAGCCATGCCTGCTGGTAGGACTCAAGTCCTGACTACCAACTTTGCGAGGGTATCCTGAGAAATCTCCTACTGGTAGGATGCAAGTCCTGACTACCAACTTTGCGAGGGTATCCTGAGAACTTCTCTAGGGGATCGAGATGTGGCGTTGAGGAAGTGGCTCTGTTAAAGCAGACCGTATTACACACCGTTGAACGTTAGCGAGGAAAACCCAATGGCAGATATGCGCACGCGTCGGGGCAACCGCCTGACCGCTTGTTTGGGAAGTGCCGCCCTGGTGGGTACTGTGACGATTCCGGTTCTCGTTGGTTCCCCGGCGATGGCCGCGCCTCGCCTCCTCGACTTGATTAACCAGGTGGTGGAGTCCGGCACCCTCCCCCCACCCCCGACGGGTGCTGATGCGCCGGTCACAACCACCCCACCGGCACCGAGTAGTGATGACCCCACCACGGCAGGGAGTGAAACCGAGGTTCCCCCGGTGACAGTGAGCGACTCGACTCGCTTTACCTGCCAGTTCTACAATGGGCAATATACGGTGATGTATCATCCGGAAAGTCAGCCAGATCAAGCCTATCCCTGGGCGACACCGAGTACCTTGGGTGGGGGGTGGTCACCGGAACGGCGGTGTAATGAGATCAGCCGCCGACTTGAGTTTTATCGACCTGATGGGTTATTGGAACTGCGCACGGCGATCGAAAATAACTACGATACGGTGTGTGTCACAACCCAGCAAAATCCTACCTGTCGCATTGTACTGACCGTGCCCCCCGGCCAAAGTCCGGAAATCACCCGCGATCGCGTCTTTCAAAACCTGACGGTTGCGGATAGTGGCCAGCCCACCCAGGCGGTGACCACTTTTGTTGAAGGGCAGGAAACCAATGGTCTGATCAACCAGATTGGCCATCTACTCAACATCAATTTGCCGACTAGCAATGGTAACGGCGCAACGCAGCCGCGTGAAAACATCCGCACAGCGACGGGCGATATTAACCTGCGTCCCTTCCTCGATCGTCAGGATGGTGGCACGGGTTCCTATCTTCGCGGAGGTATTCGGCTCAACTCAACCCACTCCGGTTCTGGAAGTGGGACCCAACTGAACCCCAATAATTTCCGCTAAAAACTTAGGTTCAGTCGATCACACAGGGTTGACGCAAGCGCAAAGCTCATTGAAAAGGGGTAGGGTTAGACTTAGTTGCTCACACATTGAACATGGAATAGCTGTCTCGACTGTCTGGGTGGCGGGCAGGATGCCTACCCCATACCTTTCGTTCGCGCTTAAAATTGGGGACTTGTCGGTTGGTGTCGAGTTGGCGAGATCCAACACGGTTACTTGCTTTGTTGGGTTGCACGGTGTTTGACCCAACCTACTCAATTAGGCTCGACGGACTACTAACTGGATTTGGCCACGGTTTCAAATTGTTTTTCCCAATGTTCATGGTTGGCTTTTGCTGTCTTCACCAAGGGAGACAGGACCAGAATTTGCGCAACCGCCCAATTCAATAGGGACATGGGGAAACGCATGGGACGGGCGATATCCAGGAAAAGAACCGCTCGGTAGCCATCGGTCTCATTCCACACTTCATGATAAAATGTATCGTCAAAAAGTAAGCATTTACCTTCTTCCCAATAAGCCATTTGATCGGCCACACGAATGCGACAGGCTTCCTTGGGTTCGGGCACTTTCAAGGCCAGATGGCAGCGGATAAGCCCCTTATGTTTACCCCGATGCTCAGGAATATGTTTACCAGGGGCGAGAATTGAGAAAAAAGCAACTTTTAAGCCGGGAATGGATTGGATAATCTTCCAGGTTTCGGGACAACGATCGCAGTTTTTCTGGGCTACATAGCCAAAGGCGCAAAAGTAGTAGGTCTTCCAGCGATCGTCCTGGGTGATGCGGTACTGGCGGGGCATGATGTCTTGGAAATTGGGCAGGCGATCGACATCTTGAAGAATATGATCTAATTCTTGACGAATCAACTGCCAGTTCGCCTCTAAGGTGTTGACCCAGGGGAATTGTTCACGGGTGAAAAAGGCAGAATCCCCAACTAATGATGCGTTTGCTGCCCATTGTTCTAGTTTTTGCCCCAATGAACTTTTGACGAATGGGGTAATCAGGTCCTTCACAGTTCCTCCTTGGGGGCTATCGATTATGCCAGTGTTATTTCATCCAGGCATATTTCGTGCAGGCATTTATTGTAGAGGGCGAGTGAGCATTGGTAAAGTCTGGCGGACGGGTGCGGGTGGTGCCACGGGGAGCAGTGGTTTGCGTTAAGGTGGGATGGATTTGCCCGATCGGACATGGGTGATTTGGCGTGAGTGGGGGGCTATTCAATGAGTACGTTTGTTTTGGTGCATGGGGCCGGATCAGGGGCCTGGAATTGGTACAAGGTGATCCCCCGGCTTGAACAGCAGGGCCATACGGTTATTGCGCCTGATTTACCAGGGTTGGGTAAGGATAAAACGCCCCTGGCGGAGATTTCTCTGGCGGCCTATGTCGATCGTGTGTGTCAAGTGCTGGATGCCCAGGCCGAACCCGTGATTTTAGTCGGGCATAGCTTGGGGGGAGGCGTTACCACCCAGGTGGCGGAGTATCGCTCGGATCGGATTAAGCTGCTGGTTTATGTGGCGGGCTATCTTTTGGAAAATGGTCAAAGTATGCTGGATATTACCCAACAGGATACGGAAACGCTGTTATTAGCGAATACGATTTTTTCAGAAGATCAACTGTCGGCGACGTTTCGCTCGGAAGCTTTGAAAGCGATTGGTTATGCCGATTGCTCCGATACGGACATGGCTTTGGTGCGATCGCTCTTGGCTCCCCAAGCCGTGGCTCCCCTGGCAACACCGGTAACAACCACAGCAGCTAATTTTGGCCGTGTACCACGGGTCTATCTTGAATGCCTGCAAGACTACGTGATTGGGCCATTAACGCAGAGAAAAATGTATACAGCGCTCCCTTGCCAGTCGGTGCTCTCAATGGATACCAGCCATAACCCGTCCCTTGCGGCTCCAGAAACGCTGGTGAATCATTTACTTTCTCTTATTTAAGGGCTTATTAAGGGCTTATTTAAGGTCAGAAGCCCGCAGGCAGTAAAGGATTAGCGCACTGAATAAGCAGATTCCCAAAAGATATTTCAGGGGAGAGGGAACGATCGGGCTGGGGGAGAAAAAACCCTCAATCAGACCGGCAATGATCAACAGGGGGATAACGCCATAGGTTAATTGAGCAGCTTGTTGACCATATAGCTTGAGGGCATCCCCGCGCTGATAACGACCGGGGAATAAGAGTGCTCGTCCGATTAAGAGACCTGCTCCCCCCGCGATAAAGATAGCCGGTAATTCGAGGGCACCGTGGGGGAAGACAAAGGCCCAAAAAGGATAGGCTAAATGATTTTGGCTGACGAGGGTAGCTACTGCCCCAATATTTAAGCCATTCAAAAAAAGTAGGTAAACTGTATAAATCCCAAAGGTCATGCCCCCCGCGATCGCGGCAAAGGACACGCTCAAGTTATTGGTCATGATTTGGCTGGAAGCTAAGGGTTCAATGCCGACGATCGACCCCATCCAGAGTTCGCCGCGATCGCGCACTTTACTGATGAGGGGTTCCGGTACCAACAACCCGATAAAACTGGGATCTTGCCAGGAATACCACCAGGCGATCACGCCAGCGAGGAGGAAGATGGCGGTAGCGAGGGCAATGTAACTGGCGGTTTGCTGGATGACCCGTGGTAAACCCCAGCGATAGAAATTCAGGACCGCTTGCCAATCCTGGCGACGAGAACCTTGGTAGATTTGGCTATAGGCACGGGCCGTGAGTCCTTGGAGATCTTGGATCAGGGTTTGGCTAACCTGGGTGGTTTGGGCACGGGCAAGATCGGCGGCCACGGAACGGTAAAGACTGGCCACTTGCTTAATCTGGGTAACGCCCATAGACTTAAGGCCACGTTGTTCAGCTTGTCTGAGCAGTGTTTCTAACTGTTGCCAACTGGGTTCTCGCCGCGCAATCCATCGTTTGATATTCATCGTCAGTTATATCCTGGCTAATTGCTTGCTAACTTCCTGCTGTAATCGCCGTGTGATCGGTTTGCCCTATGTCCCCAACTCCACCGCCTGCTGCCCCCAGTCGTCCCCTCAATGTGGGTGACGTGATTAATGCCGGATTTCGGCTCTATGGTGCCCATCTTAAGCAATATTTAGGAATTTCCCTTCGCGCCACCCTCTGGACTCTCCTCCCTGTCCTCGCTCTCATCCCACTCCTGCCGATCGCGCTGGGGCTATTAGCGCCCCTTTCTGAACCTTCCCCGATGCTAATCCTGGGATCTTTACTGGCCCTGCTCCTGTTTCTGGTGCTATTCGTTTACGGACTTGCCAAATCCTTAACGAATGCGGCTCTCATTACCCGACTGGCTTTTGGGGAATTGCTGGGTCAACCCGAAAGTGTGGCGATCGCCCAGCGGCAGGTTCAACCTAAAATGTGGAGATTTTTGAGCGCTGTCTTCTGGCTATTCTTGATATTTATCGGTGTTGCGATCGCTGTGCTGCTCGTGAGTAGCCTCTTTTTGGTGATTCCCCTGATCATTTTAATCAGAATGACTGGCGGTACCATTGAAGGTAATGTTGTCGCTGTGATTGTCCTAATTCTATTAGGTTTTCTAATGCTACTGATATTTTCAATTTTTTGGGTATGGTTATTGGCAAGATTTTGGTTCCCTGAGGCTCCCCTTGCCGTTGAAGATTCCCTAACGGCATTAGCCAGTATCGGTCGGTGCTGGAATTTAACCCAAAACTATACATGGCGTATTGTCTTAATTATTAGTGTCGCTTTTTGTGTCACAATCCCTATCAGCTTAATTGTTCAGATATTGACCAATATCTTGCAACAATTCATGCTCGCTTTCCTCGCGGAAGATTCACCAGCCTTTGCTGCCATAACTATTTTATTGGGTAATATATTGGGAATTTTAAGTGGCATTTTTATCTTGCCTTTTTGGCAAGCCATTAAGGCTGTTGTTTATTACGATCTTCGTGCTCGGAAAGAAGGTTTAGACTTGCAATTACGCGATCGCAATTTTGATTCATTATAGTTTATTATAGTTTCATGATTACCTTACTGACAGAGTCAATTCTCGGATTAAATTTTACATCGATCAAGAAACTCTACTACAGCAAATATAAGATTTTGAGACGTTCGTAGTTACGACTTTAGTCGTTGTAGGCTAAAGCTAGGACTACAAACCTGACAGGATTGAGGTTTCGGGTACCACATCAGCATCAGAAAAAAAACATGAGATTTTCACGAAAAATTATTCTAAAAACACCAGAAAGCGTTAATTTAGAGTTTACTCTTGCTGGCATCGGCAGCCGCGTCTATGCCCTGCTCATTGACTATACACTTTGGTTTTTAGCATTAGCGAGTTTTATTATTATTGGCACATTATTAGCTGCCCAAATTGTCGATCTAGTTGTCCAATTGGGAGGGGGGAATGACATTGGACTATGGCTCATTGCGATCGGCCTGTTGATCTGGTTTGCCATTTATGTTGGTTACTTTGTCCTGTTTGAAACCCTATGGCAAGGCCAAACCCCTGGTAAACGTATTGCCAAAATTCGCGTCATTCAAGATACCGGCCAACCGATCACCCTCTATCAAGCTACCCTCCGATCGCTCCTCCGCCCGATCGACGATCTCCTCTTCCTTGGCTTTTTCCTGATCGTCCTCAGCCCCAGGGAAAAACGCCTAGGTGATTTAGTGGCGGGCACGATCGTGATTCAGGTCGAACGTCCCCTTGGCATAGAAACGCTCAAAACCTCCGACATGGCCCAACGGGCCGCCACCCGCCTCCTCAACACCGTGGATCTCAGTCCTGTCCTACCCGATGACTTTGCGATTATTCGCGACTACCTCCAACGCCGATCGCTCATGACCCCCCAAGCCAAAGATCGCCTCACCCACCAACTTGCCGATCAACTCCAAGCCATTTTGGGCATCGACACCTTACCCCCCGGCTTAACCGACGAAGTTTTCCTAGAAGCCATCTACATCGCCTACCAACACAGCGATCGTCCCCCAACCGACCAAGAATACTAAACCCACCTTAGTGTTCCTTTGTGTTCTTCGTGTCTTAGGGGTTCTCCCCCTAGTCCAGAGCCGATCCCCCGGAAAGGGAACCAAAGCCTTAAAATATGTTAAGCAGACTGACTCTATGATCCCCTGGGGATTTACCTGAAACCCTATGACCCACGTCCCTGTTGCCCAAATCCGCAACTTTTCGATTATTGCCCACATCGATCACGGTAAATCCACCCTCGCCGATCGGCTCTTGCAAGCAACCGGTACCGTCGCCGATCGCGAAATGAAGGCCCAGTTCCTCGACAACATGGAATTGGAGCGGGAGCGGGGGATCACCATCAAGCTGCAAGCCGCCCGCATGGACTACCAGGCCCAGGATGGCCAATCCTACGTCCTCAACCTGATCGACACCCCCGGCCACGTCGATTTTTCCTACGAAGTCTCGCGATCGCTGGCCGCTTGTGAAGGTGCATTGCTCGTCGTCGATGCCTCCCAGGGGGTCGAAGCCCAAACCCTGGCGAACGTGTATCTGGCCCTAGAGCACGACCTGGAAATTATTCCCGTCCTCAATAAAATTGATTTACCGGGGGCCGAACCCGATCGCGTTAAGCAAGAAATCGAGGAAATCATCGGTCTCGACTGCTCCCAAGCCATTCTCGCTTCGGCCAAGGAAGGCATTGGGGTACCGGAAATTCTCGAAGCGATCGTCCATTTAATTCCGCCGCCACAGGATACCGTCGCCGACCCCCTCCGGGCATTGATTTTTGATAGCTATTACGACAGTTATCGCGGGGTTATTGTCTATTTCCGGGTTATGGATGGCACCCTCAAGAAGGGCGATCGGGTGCGCCTCATGGCCTCTGGCAAGGAATATGAGATTGACGAATTAGGGGTTCTGGCTCCCATGCAAGTCCCCGTTGATACCCTCCATGCGGGCGAAGTCGGCTATCTTGCTGCGGCGATTAAAACCGTCGAAGATGCCCGGGTTGGCGACACCATTACCCTCGCCCACAAACCTGCCGCTGAACCCTTACCCGGTTACACCGAAGCCAAACCAATGGTTTTCTGTGGCCTCTTCCCCAGCGATGCAGATCAATTTGAAGACCTGCGGGAAGCGCTGGAAAAACTAAAACTGAACGATGCTGCCCTGCATTATGAACCAGAAACGTCAAGTGCGATGGGGTTTGGTTTTCGTTGTGGTTTCTTGGGCTTGCTGCACATGGAAATTGTCCAGGAGCGTTTGGAACGGGAATACAACCTGGATTTGGTCACCACGGCCCCTTCGGTGATCTATCGGGTAACGCTGTTAGATGGGGAGGTTATTTATATCGATAATCCCAGTAAACTACCTGACCCCCAATATCGCCAAAAGATCGAAGAACCCTATGTTCAGGTCGATATGATCACGCCGGAAACTTACGTGGGGGCATTGATGGAATTGGCCCAAAGTCGGCGGGGGGTTTTCAAAGATATGAAATACCTTACCCAATCGCGCACGACCTTGATTTATGAAATCCCCCTGGCGGAAGTTGTCACTGACTATTTCGATCAGATGAAATCGCGATCGCGCGGCTATGCCAGTATGGAATACCACTTCATTGGCTACCGCGAGGATAATCTGGTTAAATTGGACATTCTTATTAATAATGATCCGGTTGATCCCCTGGCGACGATCGTCCATCGGGACAAAGCCTACTACGTGGGCAAGGCCCTAGTGGAAAAACTGAAGGAAGAAATTCCCCGCCACCAGTTTAAGATTCCCCTGCAAGCGGCGATCGGCAGTCGCGTTGTGGCCAGTGAACACATCCCTGCCCTGCGCAAGGACGTGTTAGCCAAGTGCTATGGGGGGGATATTTCCCGGAAGAAGAAACTGTTGCAAAAGCAGGCCAAGGGTAAAAAACGCATGAAGGCCCTGGGTTCGGTGGAAGTGCCCCAATCAGCCTTTATGGCGGTGTTGAAGATCGATCGATCGCAGTAATAATGGCCCTGCCGCTGACTGTGTCTGGAACCCGGCGTTTGATCCGTGGGAGAAGAGGGTTGTCATTGATAGCGTTTTGCGATCGGTATATTTCTCGTCGGTGTGGGCGCGGGTGCGCCTCAACTGCCGACTACAAACTGGACGCTCAGCTTAATGCGCCTCCGGGAGCGACTAGGCTGCTATTTGCCTGAATACTCTGTGCTACGATCGCGCCAAATGGAGGAGAATGACGCTATGCCGATGCTGCCCGCTGATGTCAAAAACCTGTTGGCTGACCTGATGCAGCGCTACCAGGCGCGGGTTGATTACCTAGCCATTCGCCTAGAGGAATTGGAAGATACCAATATATTGCTGCGAGGCAATCGGGTTGAAACCCTCAGTGAAGCGGTGGCGATCGGGGGTCAAGTGCGGGCCTGCTACCGGGG
>NZ_JBRCAD010000080.1:0-15618 GCF_053493415.1 Trichothermofontia sp.
CCTCCCGCCACCCTCACCCCCCATATCTGGCGCAATCCCGATGACCAAACCCTAGGGGCCTTGGGCCGGAATTACCCCCTTCTGGTGGCACGGGGTTAAGGCGAGGGGGCGCACGAGCCTTTGCCAGGACGATCGGCGGCGTGCCCACGGTCGATCCCCATCCCCAGCCTGAACATCGCCCCCAACCCGGCATAATAGAAAACGGGCACTTAACAAACCTTTACTATGGCCAGAGATCTGCGGGGATTTATTCAACTACTCGACCAACGGGGACAACTCCGGCGCATCACCGCCCCCGTCAACCCCGATCTGGAGATTGCCGAAATCGCCAACCGGGTACTGGCTGGGGGGGGACCGGCCCTCCTGTTTGAAAACGTTCAGGGGTCGCCCTATCCCGTCGCGATTAACCTTCTGGGAACCGTCGAGCGAATCTGCTGGGCGATGAATATGGAACACCCCTTGGAACTGGAGGCCCTGGGGCAAAAGTTGGCCCTCTTGCAACAACCCAAACCGCCGAAAAAACTAGCCCAGGCGATCGCGTTTGGTCAAGTCCTCTTCGACGTGCTGAAAGCCAAACCGGGCCGGGATTTTCTCCCCCCCTGTCAGCAGGTTGTGCTTAAAGGTGACGACCTCGATCTCAGTCAGATTCCGATGATCCGGCCCTATCCCGGCGACGCGGGTAAAATCATCACCCTGGGCTTGGTTATCACCAAAGATTGTGAAACCGGCACCCCCAATGTTGGTGTCTATCGCCTGCAACTGCAATCTAAAACAACGATGACGGTCCATTGGCTCTCGGTGCGGGGGGGCGCACGCCATTTGCGCAAAGCGGCGGAACGGGGCCAAAAACTGGAAGTCGCGATCGCCCTGGGGGTTGATCCCCTGATCCTGATGGCCGCAGCGACCCCGATTCCCGTGGATCTCTCGGAATGGCTGTTTGCGGGTCTGTATGGCGGTTCTGGGGTCACGCTGGCTAAATGTAAAACGGTGAATTTAGAGGTGCCTGCGGACTCGGAATGGGTTCTGGAAGGGACGATCACCCCTGGCGAAGTGCTGCCCGATGGTCCCTTTGGCGATCACATGGGCTACTACGGGGGGGTGGAAGATTCGCCCCTGATCCGCTTCCACTGTCTCACCCACCGGCAGCGACCGATCTATCTCACGACCTTCAGTGGCCGTCCGCCTAAGGAAGAGGCCATGATGGCGATCGCCCTCAACCGGATTTACACGCCGATCCTGCGGCAACAGGTGCCGGAAATCGTGGACTTCTTCCTGCCGATGGAGGCCCTGAGCTATAAGGCGGCTGTCATCGCGATCGACAAAGCCTATCCCGGCCAAGCCCGTCGCGCTGCTCTTGCCTTCTGGAGTGCCCTGCCCCAGTTCACCTATACTAAATTCGTCATCGTCGTTGATAAGGACATCAATATCCGCGATCCGCGCCAGGTTGTTTGGGCCATTACCTCCAAGGTTGATCCCGTGCGGGATGTGTTTATCCTGCCCCACACGCCTTTTGATACCCTCGACTTTGCGAGTGAACAAATTGGCCTTGGCGGTCGCATGGGGATGGATGCCACCACCAAAATTCCCCCCGAAACGGACCACCCCTGGGGCGAACCCCTGGTTTCTGATCCGGTTATGGCGGCCCAAGTCGATCGCCGCTGGGCTGAGTATGGCCTCGCAGACCTGCAATTGGGGGCAGTTGACCCAAACCTATTTGGCTACGAAATGCCATCCACGATCCCTCAGCCTTAATCGGAAACCGCTGTACAGCCGTTCCCTCTCTCATGAGTTAATCGATCGCCTCACTCACCGGGAATCGATCCATTTGTTGCATCGCTTGATAGGCCCGAATACGGAGTGTTTCAGGGATGTGGGGAACGTGGGGAATTTGGGAGAGAAAATCGAGGGTACGGCGGAGAATTCGGACAATATCGCCCTCATCCAGGCTGGTTTGCGCGCAAAAATCAGCCCACCTGGTGGGATCGGTTTCATCCCCCTCACAATTGGCCCACTGCTCCACGATCGCGGCGATCTCAATATCCCGCCAGGTATAGGGCAACACCGGAATGGCCACCCCATGCCGTTCCTGTATCCGGATCACCTGTTTGCGTAACTGCCAGAGGTCAGCCAGAACCTGTTCAACCTCGTTGGATAATTCGTAGGCCACCCAGCTATCAGGCCGGGAATATTCGGTCACCAGGGCCGCACAGGCCGCTGCAAAGTGGTGGGGCTTGAGGTCTTCCAGATAGCCCGAAAGCAATGCCAGACAAAGCCACAGTTCATTGTCGCCCCGAATCGCCGAGGCCGACTCACCCAGGGGCGTGGGTTTATTGTCCGCTAAACAGTCAAAGTGTTGCAGGACCGCAATCAGACGCAAAAATTCTTCCCAGTAGCGGTGCAGTTGGCGATCGAGTTTGGTTTGGCGATCGTGGATTTCGGCTTGCAGATTTAATAGCCGTTGCCGTCGCTTGGTGAGCGTACCAATATTTTGCCATTGCCGCACCGGATGGGCCTCCACCTGGGCTGACAGCGCCTCGACGGCATCCTGCTGGGCCTTGAACGCCGGCACTGTTTCCCAAAACGCGAGGTGTGGCCCTAGGCGGGCGATCGCCCCCCGCACCTGTTGACTGATGCCCTCCGTTTCCCCATCGCCAGCATGGGAATACCCTGGTTTAAGGGTCATTGCCGGGGGGACCATCAGGTGATCGACCGCACGCAAGCGCGGCAGTTCCCCGTGCAGCCCCAACACCTCCGCAATCGCTACCACATGCCAGCGGTTATCTGCCCCCAAACACACCAGGTAGGGAGACCGTCCTGCCCCCGCGACCTTAGTTACCAAGACAGCGGGCAGACAATTGAGCTGACTAAATTCCGGTGTTTGGTGCTTACCCATCACCCGCAGATTGAGACTGAGAATGGTTCCCGCAACGGCAAAGGCGAGGGCATCGGCCAAATCGCGGGTGCGGGACTCCTCAGCCTGGAGTTGGAGGATTTTCAGTAACCGCTTGGCTTCCTTCAGCTTGCCGCGCAATTTTTCATACTCGGCCAGCAGATCCCAGTCCACATCGGCTAATTGGGCCTGGAGTTGTTCCAGTTCGTCGGTGAGATCATTAATCGCTTGCTTTTGGGGCAAGAAATCTTCATTCACCAGATAGCGGCCAAAACTGCGCTCCACCAAATCCTGGGCTTCGGCCAAGCTGTGGGTTTGCAGCAGGTTCAGAACCATGCCATAGCTGGGGGTAAACTGGCTCTTGAGCGCATCCGCCCCGGAGGTTGCCAGGTAGGCCGCTTCTTTGGCTCCCTCGAAAGCCGTCTGTACCGTTACCACATAGCCCACCTCATCCATGCCCCGCCGCCCCGCCCGTCCGGCCATTTGCAAAAATTCCGAGGCATTGAGCAACCGATGGCCGCGATCGGTGCGTTTGGACAGGCTAGAGATGACCGTTGTCCGAGCGGGCATATTGATCCCCGCCGCCAACGTTTCCGTCGCAAAAACGACTTTGATTAACCCTTGCTGGAATAGCTCCTCGACAAGTCCCTTCCACGCGGGCAGAATCCCAGCATGGTGGGCGGCAATGCCCCGATAGAGAGCTTCCACTTGCCCGGCTCGACCGGCTTCGGGGTTTTGTTTCAAGAAACTATCGATTTGCTCCTTCAGTTGTGCGGCTTCTGCCGCCGTTACCAGGGATAGATCGCCGACATCCTGCACCGCCCGATCACAGCCTCGCCGACTAAAGATAAAGTAAATCGCCGGGAGCATTTGCCGTGCTTGCAGGTGTTCTAACACCGCCCTTAACTCTGGTGTATTCGCTCGATTTGCCTGCCGAGTATCCTTCGTCGATCGCTTGGATTTTAGCCGGGGATTGATGGCCTTGTTCGTATCATTCAGTAGGGGAAACAACCCCTTGGTATTGCAAAAATAAAACTGGAGCGGTACCGGACGGAAGTCGGAATAGATTAACTCGGTGGGACCATGCACCTGGTCGATCCAGGCGGTCAGTTGGGTGCTATTGGCGATCGTCGCCGACAGGGCCACCAGTTGAATATCGGGCGGACAGTAGATGATCGACTCTTCCCAGACCGTACCCCGCTGGGCATCGTTCATGTAGTGGCACTCATCCAACACCACGGCCTCCACCCCTTGCAGGGAGGTTCCCACTGCTCCGATCGGCGTGCCGTAGAGCATATTGCGGAAGATTTCCGTCGTCATCACCAGGATCGGCGCATCCCGGTTGATCGAGACATCCCCCGTCAGCAACCCGACGCGATCGGGGCCAAATTGGTCGCGAAAATCCCGAAACTTCTGATTCGATAGGGCCTTGAGTGGCGTGGTGTAAAAGACCCGTTTGGCTTGGCTGAGGGCGCGGTGAATGGCATATTCCCCAATCAGCGTCTTCCCCGAACCCGTCGGCGCACAGACGACGACAGATTTCCGCGCATTCAAGGCCGCGATCGCGTCGTATTGAAAATCGTCGAGCGCAAATGGAAATAGTACTTTCAGATCAAGTGGACTGGGAACAGCCGGACTCACCCAAACACCTCAGCGTTAACGGGATAGCAATCAGCCAGCGGTAGGGCTGCTTTAATGTCTAGTCTAGTCGTCTTTGCCAACTTTATCGCTACGTTGGGGACGAGTGGTCTGTCAAGCTTAAGATGCTTGCTCGCGACTGGTTTAGCCCAAACAGATTATTTCCCCGGTCATCCTGAGAAGCTCTCTTTGACAACTCCCCGGCCTAAAGACGCGGGGATTCTTGGCTCACAGGGTTGTCTTAGACATTGCCCTCACCAAGCAGCGCCATGTCGGGAGGAGCGATCGTTGTTACCAACTACCGTCATCCCTGAGCCTCCCTAGCGCTGCCGAATGGGAGTCCCGCAGGGATAGGTGGCAACGGGGATCGGTTTCGGCGCAGTATCCGGCACCCGCACAGGGGTGATCGTTGCGGTTTCGGCTTGCATCAGCCGCTGGGCTGCTTGATAGTCCCGTTGGAGGGTAGCCACCAATTCCGCCCGCCGATCGTAGAGTCGCTTCAGGGGACGCGGTTGGCACTGCTGCATCGTGTAGGCGCAGATAATGGGCAACGCGATCGTGCTGTCGGTATAGCAAACGATCGTATTGGGCAACTCATCTGGATCGACCTTGCCCCAACTCACGGCCTCGCTGGGGGTGGCTCCGGACAGGCCCCCCGTATCCGGACGGGCATCGGTAATTTGCACAAAGTAGTCGTGGCCCCGTTCCTCTAAACCCAAGACTTCATGCAACTGGGGCTGGGTTTGCAGCAGGAAATTCTTGGGACTGCCGCCGCCAATAATCACCGCTGCGCTCTTGCCCTCAACGCTAGGAATATCGGAAGTGCGCGCCCCGTAGACGATCGCGGCTGTTTCGTTCACATCCAGCGAAGGATCAAGAACTAACTGCGATCCCTCTAGGGCAAGGGCGGCCACATTCATCCCGATCGAGCTATCCCCTGGGGAGGAGGTATAGATGGGAACCCCACACTCATAGGCGGTGGCCAGCAGGCAGGAGTTTTGTAAGCCTAGGCGCTGCTCAACTTCCCGGACATAGCGGCCAAGCAGATAATGGAATTCGGCGGTGCTCATGCGCTTTTGGAAGGGGGCCGATCGCAGCAGTTCCCGCAGGAACGCATCGGTTTCCAACAGCACGTCGTAGTCAAACACGATGTCATAGATCCGAATCCGCCCTTCCTGCCGCAGTTTGACATCATCGGCAAAGGGGCTGCCGGCATACAGGTTCATGCCCAGCCCGTAGTGCAGATCGTGGTACAGGTTGGCCCCCGTGCTGATAATCCAGTCCACAAAGCCGTGGCGAATCAACGGGGCCAGGACGCCCACGCCAAAGCCGGCTGGGGTCATCGCGCCCGATAAACTCAGCCCCACCGTCACGCCGGGTTGCATCACCTGCCGGGTCAAAAGGTGACAAATCTCGCGCAACCGAGCCGAGTTATAGGCGGTGAAGTAGCCATCAATCAGATCCGTAATGCCAATGCTGTTGGGCATGGGAGCCGGGGCAATCTTGTAATTCAGCGTTTTCGACATGATTCACACTCCCGTGTCGATGAAGGGCGTACTGGGTGAAGAAATGTAAAGTTGCTTCGGACGAGACTTGCTCTGGGGGGCCATCAGGGTATGCGCCCAGCGATACGCCACCGGCATCACGCCGCGCTCACGATCGCATCCGCCTTGCTCCCCCAGCCGACGAATACGGCGCTGGGCGATCGTGAGCGCCACAGGGATACGAAAGGCAAATCGCGACGGGGGCACACACAAACCGTGTTTCCCCATTGCTCAGGCGGGTTACTAAGCAAAGCTCATCCTGTTGATCGACCGAGTTCGCAATCTCAGGGCCAGACGTGAAGGGAGAACGGCACAGGGCCATTGACGACCGTCGGCGCAGAGTTGGGCGAACCTAGCAGTTACAGGCCGATCACATCATACTAGGCGCTTCACAGCGATCGACCCACGACAGGGCTGGGTCACACTGACGCTTCCGCTTTAGTTTCATTTCCAGGTACCACAGGAGTTGCCAGGGGTACCATACAAAGCAGATGTTGTTCAAGGCGTTAGTCACAGGAACAATGCACACCCCCCACTCTAGCACCTCTGGGAGTGGTCAGTGATACGGATTCGCAAAAAGTAGCACGGGAAAATTTTGAGCCAATGGGTGTGACCTCTAGGCAAGGGCGATCGTCTTCTGCTATAGTGGAAGGCCGAGTGCGGACGCATAGCTCAGTTGGTTAGAGCGCCACGTTGACATCGTGGAGGCCACTGGTTCGAGTCCAGTTGTGTCCATCTAGGTTTCAGTCCCCAACCCCTTACCCCGTAACAGGTTAGCGGTTTTTTAGTATGGGCATACTTGGATATACCTGCATCAGACTGGGTAGCAGTTTGGGCACGAGTTTGGGCACACCCTGAGAAATCGGGTAGGGTCTTCAAGGGGGATGGCGGCAAAGCGATCGCGCCACGGGTTGGCTTCACGATAGGTGGTGTCCCAAAGTGTGTCGGGGGGGTACTGGCTGATGGGGCTTTCAGCCCCGGTTTGCATGTCGATCTGGTAAATGCCAAGGCCGTTGGTGGTGTAGGCGAAGCGGGTTTCGAGTTTGGCGGCGTAGTGTTTGGCCTGGGCGACACCTGCGGTTGTGGGGAGGTCGCGGCACTTGGTCGCGATGACGGCGAGTTTGTGGCCGCGATATTGGCGCCAACTCATTAAGTTATATGAAGCCAATTTTATTTTGCCGCTTCATCGCTATACAGTTATTAAGTGTTGACGCGTGGTGCGTCTTGGCTCAGTCGCGAATCCTCCAACCCTACCGTCCGCTGGGTTCTGGGGCTGCCCACCGACAACACTTGGGACTGGCTCTAGCTCAATCAGTTAGAGTCCCGTCCCTGCACCGGATCGTTTGGGGTGGCTGGCGACCAGCTAACCGCAAACGTGCGATCGCGGACTAGGATGTCGTAGTCCGCCCCCTGCCTTGAGTTTTTCAGAAGGTTTTGGAATTTCTAGCCCTACTATTTGGACATCAGGTCTTCAACATGAGTATTGACTTAGCAACCCAGCTACGGGAAGGCACCAAACACTCACATACAGCAGCAGAGAATACCGCCTTTATGAAGTGCTTTCTCAAGGGGATTGTCGAGTGGGAACCCTTCCGCAAGTTGATCGCCGATCTGTATTTTGTTTACCGCACGTTGGAGGCAGAAATGCAGCGGCATCGCGATCATCCTGTTGTCGGTCCCATGTATTTCCCGGAATTGAATCGGGAAGCCAATCTTGCCAAGGATCTGGCCTTTTATTATGGTAATGACTGGCAGAACGAAATTGAAGCGTCGCCGGAAGGGATCAACTACGTCAACCGGATTTTGGCACTTGCTAACACGGAACCAGCCCTCTTGATTGCCCATGCCTATGTACGGTATATGGGAGATCTTTCCGGTGGACAAAGTCTGAAAAATATTGTGCGATCGGCGCTGAATCTACCTCCTGATAAGGGAACTAGCTTACATGAATTTGATCAAATTCCTACAGTAGAAGCTCGCCGTGCCTTTAAGGGTAAATATCGCGATGCATTGAACAGTTTGCCAGTGAATGAAGCGCTGGCTCAAAAAATTGTTGACGAGGCGAATTTAGCCTTTCTGATGAATCGTAATGTGATGCATGAATTGGAACCCGCTGTGCGAGCCGCCATCGGTGAACATGTGTTTGATCTGATTACTCGTCAAGATAAACCGGGCAGCACTGAACGGGCACCCGGTAGCACTTCGGTGGAACTGGTTGCGGCTGAATAAAGTGATACGGCTGATTACCCAAGTCTCATAAGAGACCAATGAGCAACCACCCAGGCACGAAGGTCACTAAGCAAGCACACAGTTCGTTCTTGGTGTGCCTTTGTAACGTCGTGTCTTAGTGGTTTAACCAATCCCTAATTCCCCTTCAGAAACCTAACACCTATGCAACTGCTATCCCACACCGTTGAATTTGATGCTGGCCTGCTGCGCAAATACGATCGCCCTCTGCCTCGCTACACCAGCTATCCCCCCGCCACTGAGTTGACCGAATCTTTCCAAGAACGGGATTTCCGAGGTGCGATCGCGGTTGGGAATTATAAGCAAACACCCTTGTCACTCTACTGTCACATCCCTTTCTGTGAAACGGCTTGCTATTTCTGCGGCTGTAATACGGTCATCACCCAGCGCAAGGAAGTCGCTGTCCCCTACCTAGACTACCTCCAACGCAATGTTCAGCAGATGGCTGAACTGGTCGATCGCGATCGTAAGGTGCATCAACTGCACTGGGGCGGGGGTACGCCCAATTATCTCTCCCTGGAGCAGGTGGAAACGCTTTGGAATACCCTCCATCAACACTTTACCTTTGCCGATCGCGCTGAAATTTCCATCGAAGTCAACCCTCGCTACCTCTCAAAGGAATACGTTTATTTCCTGAAGAACCTAGGTTTTAATCGCATTAGTTTTGGCATCCAGGACTTCGATCCGAGGGTACAAGAAGCTGTCAATCGCATTCAGCCGGAAGCGCTGCTGTTTGAAGTTATGGGCTGGATTAAGAATGCCGGTTTTGAAAGCGTTAACGTAGATCTGATCTATGGATTACCCTACCAAACCCTGGAAACTTTTCAGAACACGATCGCTAAAACCCTACAACTTGATCCCGATCGCATTGCCGTCTTCAACTTTGCCTACGTGCCCTGGATGAAGCCGATTCAAAAGCGGCTCCCCGCACAGGCCCTACCGCCCGCCTCGGAGAAGCTGGAAATCCTGAAGATGACGATCGCCGAACTCACGTCGCAAGGCTATGTTTTCATTGGCATGGACCACTTTGCTAAACCCAATGATGAACTGGCGATCGCGCAACGGCAAGGCGACCTGCACCGCAACTTCCAGGGCTATACCACCCAACCGGAATCGGATCTATTGGCCTTTGGTATGACTTCGATCAGCATGTTGCAGGATGTCTATATCCAAAACCACAAGCGAATTAAGGACTATTACCGGGCGATCGACCATAACGAACTGCCCATTGAGCGGGGAGTGACCCTCGATCGCGAAGACATCATTCGCCGCACGGTCATCATGGAACTCATGTGCCAATTTCAACTGTCTAAAGACGATCTCGAGGAGAAATATCATCTCAATTTCGATCACGATTTTGATGAGTACTTCGCCAATGAGAAATTTGATCTGCGCCTATTGGAAGCAGATGGTTTAGTTGAACTTTCACCTAATAAAATTCAAGTAACGCCTGCTGGTCGTTTATTGATTCGCAATATTGCCTCGGTCTTTGATACCTATCTGAAGCAGCGGCAAATTGAACGGTTTTCTCAGGCTGTTTAGGGTAAATACAGCCGTTCCCTCTCTAAAATAAAGTACGGTGAAGCCTTGCGAACAAGGGGCTTAAGCCCCTTGTCTGTACACCACCGGGTATGGAAGGGCTGTATCCTAAACTCGCTGAAGGGGGAACGTCTGAAACAGTCACTACATTTCCCGCGATCGCCACCAACTGCCAAAATCTTCAATAACGATTCGGACGAGGGAGAGCATAGCCTTTACTATAGAAGGCGGACCCGTTGATCCACATCTCCCCGTATCCCCCACCTGTTTAACCCTCACCATGCCTGCGCCCAGCCCAACGTCCCTGTCGTCCCCGATCGCGGCCCTCCCTGATTCACCCCTCCTTGGCCGATCGCGGCAGGACCTGCTGCAATGGGTTCAGGCCCAGGGCCAACCTGCCTATCGCGGCCAGCAATTACACCAATGGCTCTACCAAAAAGGGGTGCGATCGCTAACGGAGATTTCCGTTTTTCCTAAACAATGGCGAACGGAGCTAGCTGCGGTACCCGTAGGACGATCAACCCTCTATCAGCGTTTACCGGCTCCGGATGGTGCTGTCAAGTATTTGCTCCAGCTAGCCGATGGCCAACTGCTCGAAACCGTCGGTATCCCCAGCGAGAAGCGACTGACGGTGTGCGTCTCCTCCCAGGTTGGCTGCCCGATGGCCTGTGAATTTTGCGCCACGGGTAAAGGGGGGTTCCAACGGAATCTGGCCTGTCATGAAATTGTTGATCAGGTACTCACGGTTCAGGAAGATTTTCAGCAGCGGGTCAGCCACATTGTCTTGATGGGCATGGGTGAACCCCTGCTGAACCTAGAGGCGGTCCTAGCCGCGATCGCCTGTCTAAACCAGGAGATCGGCATCAGTCAACGCCATATCACCCTATCTACCGTTGGCATCCCCGGTCGCATTCGCCGTCTGGCGGACTATCACCTGCAAGTTACCTTGGCTGTCAGCCTCCATGCCCCAGATCAAGCCCTACGGGAGCAACTGATTCCCAGTGCCCGCGCCTATCCCCTCGCCGACTTGCTAACCGAATGCCGGGAGTATGTGCAGATCACAGGGCGACGGGTAACGTTTGAATATATCCTCCTGGCGGGTGTAAACGATCGCCCAGAGCAGGCAATCACCCTCGCCCAACACCTGCGCGGGTTTCAAACCCATGTCAACTTGATTCCCTATAACCCGATCGACGGTGCAGGCTTTCAGCGCCCCGAGCGCGCACGGGTTCAAGCCTTTGTGGCGGCACTGCAAAAACACCATATTGCCGTCAGCGTCCGCTATTCCCGTGGTCTAGAAGCGGCGGCGGCCTGTGGCCAACTGCGCACGACCCAAGGGAGGGCGATCGCCCAAAGCCCGATCGGGCAACGATAGGGATATGCCGTTGGCTTTGACCTGGTGGACATAGAGTCCAGGCGCATACGCCTCAACCACGCGACCACTCTGGTCACAGGTAATGAGCAAGTAATCGCAAAGCGAGCACTGTGTCCGGGTCAGGTTCTGATCCGGACACTGGTGGCGCTCAGCAGGACTGCCACAGTTGGGACAATTAACAATTTGATAAGCTGGCATCTCAAAACCTCTCGGATTAAAACTAATGACAATCAAAGTACCGATTTTCCAATATCGCGTCAGTTCTAGGCAGTAGCACCTCAGCAACTGTTTTCGTCTGTTTTAGGCTAAAAAAGGCAGCTTACGACCAGACTGGGCAACCAGCCAACTAGCGGACAGTAAAAATGAGTTGTTAATAAAAAATGGCATCATGCGTAACTACCCCTTACGTTGCTTTGCGATACTTCACCCTCCTAATACAGAGACAAAGAATTGATCATTATAATATACACTACCATATCCTTTAGCATACTGATTTTCAAGAGAAGATTTTATGCACAATGATGATCTCTAACGGCAATTTTAATGATTCAACATTAGTGTAGCTTATTTTTGCGGCAGTTAAATTTTATCAAAAATTAAGATTAGAATGATACCTGGGGATCACGGTTAAGGAGTCCCCGGCGAGGGTTAAGCGAGGATCGATCTAGAAAAATTGTAACGGATTGTCTTTTTTTATTGTTAGATAGGAGAGATTTTCATCTCTACAAAACGGTTGTCTGAACACGGTTACCTGAGCCGTGAATGTTCTCCCTCTAGGGCTGTCTGTAAAACCTCAAAAAGGCCATTCTGATCATCAGGAGAAACCGGGGAGGCCAATGTTTCTGTAACGATGTCTATAGTTGCGCCAGTGAGGGTGCGAAATCAGGAGGATTGTGGCTGTAGTTTTTCCCTAGCCTTCAGAGGTTATCGCCAGGCCCAGACTGGCTAGCGGAGAAAGGGCGGCTTAGTCAAGGTCAGAATTCTCCCTAGTCTCTCAGACTCACCTTAAGGGTGATGACAAAACCATTCTTGTTGCGCATACAGAGCCTTTAGCCTTTATTTCCTAACGCGATCGTCGTGTCCTGAGGCTCTCTACGGGCTGGCGTACGGCCTAGATACTGCTTTATTAAGAAAAAACAAGTATTCTCCAAAACTGAATCAGCAGTAGGCTACATCCATAGGGTGGGAACTTTATGAATCCTTAAAAGTCTCATGGGCACAGCCTCATCCGCGTGGTGAGGGGTCCGGTCAGGTTTAAATTCAAAACGGTTTTATTGATCTTGCAAGGAGAATTCGCAATATGGCACTGACACCCGATCTGAATAATGGTCGTTTGCTGGGTACGGTTGGTCCCGACAATGTCATTTTGTCCTTTGGACAATTGGCACCGTTCCGCCGGGGCGTTTGGCTCCTGGGGGGCAACGATACCCTGATTGGTTCAGCAGATAACGAGTTGATCCTGGGCAATCAGGGGAACGATAGCCTCGATGGCGGGGGCGGCGTCGATCGCATTCTTGGGGGTAAAGAGAATGACTTTATCAACGGCGGCGATGGCGATGATACCCTACGGGGTGATCTCGATAACGACACCCTGATTGGGGGCAACGATACCCTGGTTGGGGATGTGGGTCGGGATACCCTAGATGGGGGAGCTGGCACCGATCTCCTAGTCCTTCGTCGCGATCTGGCCGATGTGGCGGTGGGCAATGTCGATGTGCTGCTGTATGACGATGCCCAAGACCTGATTGGCCTGACCGGCGGGCTAACCTTCTCCGATCTCACCTTTATCAATGCCGGCAATATTGCGGGGGGTGCTGGCGACGATGTCATTATTCGTCTGGCTGATGGTCGTGCCTTGGGCGTAGTGGCTGACACAAACATCGGAGACCTAACCGCCGCAGACTTTATCGGTGTTACGGACGAACAACTCAATGTGCTCTGGACAACCGGGGCCTAAGCGGTCAGAGGCAGGCAACTCACCAGTGCGGGGGAAATCTCATCGGTGAGGCTAATCCCCCGACAGCCAGGACTTGTGGGGGAGGCGTCGGGTGTATCCCAGTTGGGCGGCCCTCACCCTACATCCCTTTCCCAAAGGGCGAGGGACTTCAAGATAACGCCCCTTCGACCCGTGGGACAAAGGGCTGGGGGATGCGGGCCATGCGCCTGGAATGGCCAATTCGGGATGCACCCTAGGCGTCCCACCGGCCCCGCTCACTGACACTTTGCGGGAGACTGGTCATTTTTTAGGATCATCTCGCCTGCCCCGCTCCCTGACACCTTGACAAGCAGAGGCCCATCCGACGGCTCACTGAGCGAACTTATCGAGTTAGTTAAGTTTTAGGGCATTAACCGGAACCTCATCCCAGGCCGGGACTGTGCGGAGACGGGCAATCCAACCTTCGGCTTTCTGCTCTGGTGTGAGATTGCTCTGGAAGGACTCATAGCAAGCTTGGGCTTGGGCCTCGTCACAACAGGCAATGCAGGCATAGACCAAGCCAGAGGGATCAAGTTGTTCGTTTACCCAAATGGTCATTGGCGATCGCGCCCCCACACTAACAATCTACTTGCGCGATCATCCTAACGCGATCAGAACTACCGTGGACCAACGGTTTGCTACCCGATCGTCGCCCAGGCCTTGAGCGGCCCCCAGCACTAGACCGGAAGAACCTAGAGCTGTGTCAAGCCTACAATGCGTGTTCTCAACCCGTTCAGCCCGAACGGATGAGTCTTGCTCACCCAGAGAAGCTCTCTGTTGAAGGGGCCTGGAGCCTAGGTGCAACCCATCCCATTAGGCATGACAGACCATCCGGGCATTCTAACGACCCAACGGCCTAGAGAGGACAACGAAGCGAATAGGTAACTGGCAAACTGAGGGGATTTTGTCCAGATCGCAACGGTCAGCGTTAAAGTATCTTAAGATTATTGTAATGATCACGTTTGTTGAAGACGAACTAGCTGACCCCAACGAATCCAGGAGGAATCTCTATGGCGCTTGTACCAATGCGGCTGTTGTTAGATCACGCGGCTGAACATGGTTACGGCATTCCGGCATTCAATGTTAACAACATGGAGCAAATCCAGGCCATCATGCAGGCTGCACATGAAACCGACAGCCCCGTGATCCTGCAAGCTTCCCGTGGCGCTCGCTCCTACGCTGGTGAAAACTTCCTGCGTCACCTCATCCTGGCGGCAGTGGAAACCTATCCCCACATTCCCATTGCCATGCACCAAGACCACGGTAATGAGCCAGCAACTTGCTACTCGGCCATCAAGAACGGCTTCACCAGCGTGATGATGGATGGTTCGTTGGAAGCAGACGCCAAAACCCCGGCTAGCTATGAATATAACGTGGCGGTTACCAGTGAAGTGGTTAAGGTAGCCCACGCGATCGGGGCTTCGGTGGAAGGGGAACTCGGTTGTTTGGGTTCCTTAGAAACGGGGATGGGCGAAGCGGAAGATGGTCACGGTTTTGAAGGTAAGCTGGATCACTCGCAACTGCTGACCGATCCGGATCAGGCAGTTGATTTTGTGCTGCAAACCCAGGTGGATGCGCTGGCGGTGGCGATCGGGACCAGCCACGGGGCCTACAAGTTCACCCGCAAGCCGACGGGCGAAATTCTGGCCATCAGCCGGATCGAAGAAATCCACAAACGTTTGCCCAACACCCACTTGGTCATGCACGGGTCGTCTTCCGTTCCCGAAGATCTGTTGGCCCTGATCAACCAGTATGGCGGCACCATCCCTGAAACCTACGGGGTGCCCGTAGAAGAAATCCAGAAGGGGATCAAGAGCGGTGTGCGTAAGGTGAATATCGACACTGATAACCGCTTGGCGATCACGGCAGCGGTGCGCGAAGCGCTGCAAAAGAATCCTAAGGAATTTGACCCCCGTCACTTCCTGAAGCCGTCGATCAAGTACATGCAAAAGGTGTGCGCCGATCGCTACCAAGAATTCTGGACAGCGGGTAACGCTAGCAAGATCAAGCAAGAGTCGGTGGATGTCTACGCGATTAAGTACAAGAAGGGCGAACTGAATCAAGTGGCCGCCCAACAGGCCGTCACCGTCTAGTCATGCCTCTGGGCGTGAGCCACTAACTCTATCAATCGTTTTTATGGGAAGTGGAGTGCGTCAGCGCTCCATTTTTTTGGCGATCGCCTGCTCCCACAGGGAGAGGGGTGAGAGCTACCGCACTCAGCCATGCAGAGATTACCGCTGGGGTGGATTGAGCGATCGCGATCGTGTAGCCAGGGTCTCACCTTGCCAAAGGACGATCGTCGGATTCAAGGTTTGCAACTGGGTGCCTGGATAGTAGAAGTTTAAAATTCGCGCATGGGGCCAGCCGAGGTCGGCCAAGTGATAGGACCCGGTTTGACTCATGCCCACCC